>JAVCCD010000204.1 GCA_030765665.1 Candidatus Tenebribacter mawsonii
TCCTGTAAAAGCAAAACTTATTGATAAACCGGATAATTGGAAATTCAGTTGGATAAATGATGAATTAAATGTAAGTCGAGATTCTGATCTCGTGAATACATCAACATCGGAATGTTGAGTTAAGTAATTCGAGATTCTAATCTCGTAAAAACACTCAACATCGGAATGTTGAGTTACTATAAAATAAGGAGATAAATAATGGCAAAGATCAAACCGTTTTACGGAGTTAGACCTGCTGCAGATAAAATCTTAGATGTAGCATCTCCTCCGTACGATGTATTGAATTCCGCAGAAGCAAGAGTGCAGGTAAAAGATAGACCAAATAGTTTTCTTCATGTAGTGAAACCGGAAGTTGATCTTCCTGAAGATATTAATCTTTACAGTGATGAAGTATATAAAAAGGGTAGAAAAAATCTTTATAGAATGTTAAATGAAGGTGTTCTAATTCAAGATGATAAACCTTGTTTTTATCTCTATCGTCTCATCATGGGAAATGTTGATCAGATCGGGTTGGTTGCTGGAGCTTCCATAGAAGATTACGAGAATGGAATCATCAAAAAACATGAGCATACAAGAGCTGTAAAAGAAGCCGATAGAATTAAGCATGTTGATACATTGAATGCCAATACAGGACCTGTTTTTCTCACATATCGTGCTCGCAAAGATATTAATGAAATAGTTGAAGAGATCATCAAAGAAAATCCACTTTATAATATTGAAACTGAAGACGGGATCAAACATATTTTCTGGAAGATCGATCAGCAAAATGACATTGAAAAGATCTTGAATATTTTTTCTGAAATAGATTTTTTATATGTTGCGGATGGGCATCACCGTTCCGCTTCCGGTACAAAAGTAGGGCAGATGCGTAGAGAAGCAAATCCTAATCACACTGGGGAAGAAGAGTATAACTTTTTCCTTTCGGTTATCTTCCCCGATGATCAGCTTTATATCATGGATTATAATAGAGTTGTGAAAGATTTGAATGGAAACTCTATTGAAGATTTCTTAGAAAAAATTGCAGAGAAATTTGATGTTAAAATTTCTAGTACAACAGAAGGTTACAGTCCAAATAAATTACACAATTTTGGTATGTATTTTGATGGTAAATGGTATGATCTTACAGCAAAAGAAGCTACTTTTAACGAAGATGATCCAGTTAGATCTCTTGATGTTGCAATTCTTCAGGATAATCTATTAAATCCAATTTTGGGAATTGGTGACCCAAGAAAAGATAAACGAATTGATTTTGTGGGTGGAATCCGTGGTTTGCAAGAACTTTCACGTCGAGTTGATGAAGGTGAAGCAGTTGCTTTCAGTATGTTCCCAACTTCTATTGAACAGCTTATGGCAATTGCAGATGCAGATGAAGTTATGCCGCCGAAATCAACCTGGTTCGAACCAAAACTTCGTTCAGGTATGATTACACATCTTTTGGATTAATTTGAAACCACGAATTGGCACAAATTAGCACGAATATGAGAACTAAAGAAATTCTTTATCCTGATATTTCATACAAAATTATTGGAGTTGCAATGGAGGTTCATCGTAGCTTAGGCAATGGTTTTCTTGAGAAAGTATATGAAAATGCATTGATGGTAATGTTCAAAAAAATACCATTAATAGCTGCCCAACAAACTCCGATTAAAGTAGTTTTTAGAAACGAGATTATTGGTAATTATATCGCTGACATTCTAATAGAAAATAAAATTATTTTGGAACTGAAAACAGTCGATAAAATAACTAATATCCATAGAGCACAGGTTTTAAATTATTTAAAAGCAACTGGTTTAAAACTGGCAATAATCATAAATTTCAAAAACCAAAGTTTAGAGTATGAACGAATTGTATTGTAAATTTGTGGAAATTCGAGTTAATTCGTGGTAAAGAGAATATAAATGAAAAAATTTGCAATAATTAGTTTAGGTTGTTCAAAAAATCTTGTTGATAGTGAAGTCTTTGCGTTTATCACACAATCTGCTGGATATAAATTAACAGAAGAGCTTAAAGAAGCTGAAGTGATCATTGTTAACACTTGCGGTTTTATTATTGATGCAAAAGAAGAATCGATTTCCACTATTCTGGAAGCAGCAGAATTTAAAACTTCAGGAAAATGTAAAAAGCTAGTTGTTACCGGTTGTCTGGTAAAACGATATTTCGAAGATATCAAGAATTCATTCAAAGAGATCGATGAAGTTATTCAATTAAAGGATTTCAGCTCTTTCAAGAAAATATTCGAAATAAGTTCCACAGAAGAGCGAAAACTGCTCACACCCTCTCATTTCGCCTATCTGCGTGTAAGTGACGGCTGTAATAACCATTGCTCATATTGTGCAATACCTTCAATTAGAGGTCAGTTGAAAAGTGAGCCAATCGAAAAATTAGTAAAAAGTGTAGAATCTCTTGTTACAAAAGGTGTTCGTGAGATCATTCTTACAGCTCAGGATACGGCACAATACGGAGTAGATATTTACGGAGAGCAGAAGCTTCCTGAATTATTGCAGAAACTAAATGCAATTGAAGGTCTATCTTGGATTAGAATATTGTATCTTCATCCCGCACATATTACTTCTGAAATGATCGATATAATAGCCAAACTTCCTAAAGTTTGCAATTACTTTGAAATTCCCATCCAGCACATAAATAACAACATTCTCGAAAGTATGAATAGAAATGTAACTAAAGAGAGTATCGTAGAGATAATAGCTGAGATTCGTTCAAAAATACCAAATGCAATCATTCGTACAACGCTCATCACTGGCTATCCGGGTGAAACAGAAGAAAGTTTTACTGAGCTCAAGGATTTTGTTAAAGAAATGAAATTTGAGCGTCTTGGAGCTTTTGCATATTCAAGAGAAGAAGAAACACCTGCTTATGATCTGGGAACGCAAGTTTCGGAAGAAATTGCAGAACGAAGAAAAGATGAACTTATGCAAATCCAGCAAGAAATTTCAGAAGAATTCCTTGCAGGTTTGGTTGGAAAAAAGATAAACGTTATCATTGATAAAAAAAGTAGTGAAGAAGGTTTTCTTTTTGAAGGAAGAAGTTATTTTGATTCTCCTGAAATTGATGGTGTAGTTTTCATTACGGAAGGTAAGGGTAAAATTGGAAGTATAGTTGAAATTGAAATAATTGATGCCTGGGAATATGATTTGATTGGTTGTATCATTTAAGGATTTGGAGAATCAAGTAATAAAAAGAATGCTCAATATCCAACAAGGAATGATCAATGAAATATGTCTCCCCCGATAAATTGGATATTCCTCCAAGTGGAGATTAACTCAATACTCTCTTTAAACTCTGTGCTTAATTCTTTGTTCGTTTCTAAAATTATAGGGAAAAAATGATAGAATTAAAAATAAAATCCATTCTCAAAAACACATTCGGTTTTGATGAATTCCGACTGTTACAGCAAGAAATTATTCAAAATATTCTATCCAAAAAAGACACTCTGATAATTATGCCGACCGGTAGCGGAAAATCACTTTGTTATCAACTTCCGGCTCTCATCTTTGAAGGCTTGACGATAGTTATCTCTCCTCTCATTTCATTGATGAAAGATCAGGTAGAACAACTTCTTGAAATGGGAATAAAGGCGATTTTTCTAAATAGCTCCCTAACTCATAGCGAATATCAATTTAATATAAACATGATCCTAGAGAATAAAATTAAACTGGTTTATCTTGCTCCGGAAGCAATGTTGACGCAGAAAATACTAAATATTCTCTCAAAAATTAAAGTAGATTGTATAACCATCGATGAAGCTCATTGCATCTCCGAATGGGGACACGATTTTCGTCCTGAATACAGGCAAATGATAGAAGTCAGGAAACTTTTTCCGAAAGCTGTTTGTGTGGCTTTGACTGCGACAGCAACTCCACGAGTTCAGCAGGATATTAAAAAAAATCTGGAATTTGAAAAATCAAATGAATTCATTTCGAGCTTTAATCGAGAAAACCTGTTTTTACAGATCATTCCTAAAATAGAACCTGTTTTTCAAACTTTGGAATTCTTGGAAAAATTTCCGGATCAATCAGGAATTATCTATTGCTTTTCACGCAGACAGGTCGATGAACTTTATGAGATTCTGGAAGAGAAAGATTTTTCCGTAAAACCGTATCACGCCGGTCTTTCTGATAATGATCGGAAGATGAATCAGGAGCTTTTCAGCAAAGATGATATTCAAATAATCGTTGCCACAATTGCTTTCGGAATGGGGATAAATAAATCGAATATCCGCTTTGTGGTTCATTTTGATCTTCCTAATAATATTGAAAGTTATTATCAACAAATAGGCAGAGCAGGACGGGATGGTTTGAAATCACACTGCTTGCTGCTTTTTGGTTATGGAGACATCAGTAAGATCAAATATTTTATCAATCAAAAAGAGGGTGATGAAAAACGCATTGCATATTTTCATCTCGATGCTTTAGTCAATCTCTGCGAAACGAATGTGTGTCGTAGAAACCCTCTCTTAAATTATTTCGGGGAAAAATACACGAAAGAAAATTGTGGAATGTGTGATAATTGCGGAGAAGAAGCAAAAGATTTGGTCGATATAACAATTCCGGCGCAAAATTTTTTATCGTGTATGAAAAGAACCGGAGAATATTTCGGAGCAGGTCATATTATCGATATTTTGCGAGGCTCAAAATCGCAGAAAGTTATGGATAAAAGTCATCATCTATTATCTACTTACGATATTGGAAGCGATCTTTCCAAAAAACAATGGTTTCACCTTTCACGACAGTTTATCCGACAAAATTTGATTAGAAAAGATGCTGAATATGGTAGTTTGAAGATTACGGAGAAAGGTTGGGAGGTTATGCAAGATAAGCTTTTCGTAACTGGCTTATTGATGGAAGAAAAAGTTAAATTCAAAAAAATAAGAGAAGCGGATTACGATTTTGATCGAACATTATTTGAGAGACTCCGCAGTAAAAGAAAAGAAATTGCAAATGCTTCAAATCTTCCACCTTACATAATTTTCACCGATAAAGCATTGATTGAAATGTCAGCTTTTTTTCCGAAATCGGAAACTAATTTTATAAAGATTAACGGTATCGGGCAGGCTAAAATGGAAAAATATGGAGATACTTTTCTGGATATAATCAGAGATTATTGTAATGAATTTGGGATTGAGGAGAAGATCAAAGAAGATCGAACTCAATATAAATTAAATTCGGGAAATTACAAGCGCAATAATGTTCTGAAAACATCTTTTACTTTAGAAGATATTCGGAAAGAATTTCCTAAAGCTTACGAAAAATGGACAGAACTCGATGATAAATTTCTCAAAGAAAGTTATCTGATAGACACAAGTATTAGCGAATTAGCAAAGCTTTTCCAACGTAAATCGGGAGCTATCAGATCACGCTTAAAAAAAATTGGCTTGATAAAATAATCTATTTGGATATTTTAGGATGTGGAGATTGGGGAAATAAATTGTTAAAAATTGAATATTTTGGGTTCTTTCTTCGAACTTTGTCTTTAAGTTTTTTGTTTGTTGTTGTTCGTTGCTAAAGAAATAGGAGTAAATATGAAAAATAAAATTGCGCTAACCGGAATAAAACCGACAGGTACACCTCATATTGGGAATTATTTTGGTGCAATAAAGCCAGCTATTGAGCTTACTAAAGAATTCGATGCACGATATTTTATTGCAGATTATCATGCTTTGAATTCAATTAAAGATCCACAACAAATAAATGAGATGACATATGAAGTTGCAGCAACCTGGCTTGCCTGTGGACTTGATCCTAACAAAGCTTTAGTATACAGGCAATCACAAGTCCCGCAAACTTTTGATCTCTCAACAATTTTACTTGCGTTTACATCTAAGGGACTTATGAACAGAGCACACGCATATAAAGCAATGGTTCAAAATAATTCTGAACTAAAAAGAGATTTGGATGACGGTGTAAATATGGGGTTATTCACGTATCCCGTATTAATGGCAGCTGATATTTTGCTGTTTGATTCTGATGTGGTTCCAGTTGGAAAAGATCAAGCTCAACATCTGGAAATGACAATTGATATAGCTCAAAGTGTTAATCACATATATAAAAGCAATGTTCTTACTATCCCTAAACCATTGATAAGAGAATCAACACAAACTGTGATTGGCTTAGATGGAAGGAAAATGAGTAAAAGCTACAACAACACAATTCCATTGTTCCTTCCAACAAAAAAGTTAAGAAGGTTAATAATGAAAGTTGTTACAAACTCTCAAACAATTGAAGAAGTAAAAGATCCTGATAAATGCAATGTATTTGCTCTATATAAATTGTTTGCAACGGAAGTACAGCAGAATGAACTTCGTGAGATGTATCTTAAAGGTGGAATGGGTTGGGGACACGCTAAACAGGAATTATTTGAAGTAATGGAAGAAATGGTTTCTCCTATGCGTGAGAATTATAATGAGTTGATGGATAACAAAGACTTTATTGATAAGCTCTTAGATGAAGGTTCTGAAAAAGCTCGTGAAATCGCATCTGAAAAAATTAAATTTGTGAAGAATATTCTAGGATTTAAATAACGATTATTTTGTTGATTCTTAGATTAATTTATGGTTGACACTAAAAAGGTACACAAATAATTGTGTTTCGCAGTAAGTAATTAGGAGTAATAATGTATACAGTATTAATGGTAATACATGTAATAATTTCAATATCTTTGATATTAGTGATTTTGGCTCAATCAAGTAAAGGTGGAGCGCTCGACGGAATGGTTGGTGGGGCAGCTTCTAACGTCCTTGGTGGGCAGGGTGCTTCAAAATTTTTAAAGAACGCTACGCAGATTCTTGCCGTACTTTTTATGATAAATTGCATTTTGCTAGCATTCCAATTGAAAGGGAAGAAAGCTTCAGTAGGTAGTAAAGCAGTTGACAAGATGAAGAAAGAGCAAGTTACAGAGCAACCACTTGAACAGGAAGTACTTCCAGTAATTCCGGTTGAAGAGCCAGCAAAAGAAGCAACTGAATAAGAAATTAGCAGAAGTGGTGGAATTGGCAGACACGCAAGACTAAGGATCTTGTGCCCAATGCGGGTGTGCGGGTTCAAGTCCCGCCTTCTGCACCAATACAAAAGCCGTTCGAAAGAACGGCTTTTTTTATTTTATTTTAGCAATTCATTTAATAATAATTACATTGTTTATAAATATGAGTTCTGCATAATAGAGTGATTATAGAAGAAAAGTAAAAAAATATGTCATTGCGAGTTTGCTTCTCGGTTTTACTCGCGACGCAATCTCTAAAAGCAATAATAGGTTAGCCGTATAGATTGCATCAGCAGAATTCCTATAATCCGGCATCTGCCGGACGCAAAGACGAAGTTTGAATTATGCAGAATCCATTTGTTTATAAACATAGTGGGAGGTAAGTATGAACACTATTTTTGTTTTATTAATCATTATTTTAATTAATCTAAATTTGTTATCAGTAAGTCCTCAAACAAACGCTCCGATAAAGGAAACACTAAAAGAACAGAGTTCGTATGCAGGTTCTGCTTTGGCTTCTCACGAAGATAAAGTAAAGTATGGAACTCCAATAGAAGCAAAAACAATGGTTGAAGATGCAATCAGTTTTATGCAGGGAATTGACATTGAAGATGCTTTTACTGTTTTTAATAGTAAAGGAGGAAGATTCCATTACAAAGATCTCTACCTGTTTGTTTTTGATATGGATGGAACTATTCTGAGCCATGGAGCAGAAATAGCTTTAATCGGAAAGAATCTTATTGATTTGAAAGACTCTGCGGGCAAATACTTTGTAAAAGACTTCATAAATCTTATGAAAGAATCTAATAATGGTTGGAAAGAGTATTACTGGAGAAACTACGAAACACAGAAAGTAGAAATGAAACTGACTTATCTTAAAAGATTTAATGAAAATATTTTTGTTGGTTGTGGAGCTTATCAGCCAAGATACTAACAATTATAAGTACAAATATTCACATGATATGGCAATTAATGCCAAACTGCTACAAATTTTTTCTCATTGACACTCAAGTTTCATTTTACTAAGTTAGGTTTTGTATTGTTGGTTGATAAATAGATTTAGTTTATTGATCTGAAACAAGTAATTAGTAGTTCATTTTTATAATAGAGGTAATCAAATGAAATGGAAAATATTTTTTCTTTTAGTCATTTTTTTTACTTTTACTATTCTACTTACTCTTGACTACACTATTCCCCCCAA
>JAVCCD010000080.1 GCA_030765665.1 Candidatus Tenebribacter mawsonii
CATAGTAGCATTTGCTACTGATTCTCCATCCCAAAACATTTCACAATACATAATTGCACTAATTGGGAAATCGCCTGATATTTTTATTCGAAAAAGGTCAGGTTGAAGATTGGGCTCATCGGGGCTGAAATTTGCAGGATATAAAACATTATAAGTTTGTGAGAATTGAGTTTGAGCATTATCAAAAGCTAGGCTTTGTGCAACAAGACTTAAAGAAATTGCAAGAATTAAAACGACTAAGATTTTTTTCATTTTTTCCTCCGATATAAAATTTAACGATTTAAAGAAAGTTCTATGATCTTATTAAGAAGTTCCTTAAAACTTATGCCTGCTTCTTTGGCAGCCATTGGAGTTAAACTTAATTGTGTCATCCCGGGCAAAGTATTAACTTCTAAAAAATAGAAATCTTTTCCATCATATCTGAAATCAACTCTCCCGTACACCTCACATCCAAAGAGTTTAAATACATCCAGTGCTTGTTTCTGAATTAATTGCACTTCTTCGTCCGTAAGTTTAGCAGGAACTTCATAGACCGTTTTTCCCTTTGTATATTTACTTTTATAATCATACCAGCCATCATTTGGAATTATCTCAACAACTGGTAATGCTTCATTCCCTAATATTGTTACAGTTAATTCTCTTCCATCAATGTATTGTTCAATAATTGCTTTCTCACTATATTTAAGTGCAAATTCAATCGAATCAGATAACTCACTTTCCTCGTTTATTATACTAATACCAACAGAGGATCCAGAGTCATTAGGTTTTACAACCATTGGGAAGTTAATATCTTGAATAATTGAATCATAATCATATTCATAATCTTTATAAATAAGTCTTCGTTTGGGAAGTTTTATTTTGATGTAATTGGCAAGAATGCCTGAGATATATTTATCCATTGAGATTACACTGGCACGTTGTGCAGAACCCGTAAAGGGAATATTACTTAAAGCTAGAAGCGCTTGAATTCTTCCATCTTCACCTTCCGCACCATGTAATCCATTAAACACTATATCCGGTCTCAGCTCTTTTATTTTATCTATCATTATCGAATATGTTTCAAATTCAGCCGGATCAATAATTGTAGGTATACATTCTTCACTTATCAGTGCGTTCTTAATTTCTCTGGAGCTTGTTCTGGAGACTTCAGCTTCTTCTGAATACCCGCCAGATAAAATTATTATGTTTTTTAAATCATTCATATACGTTTTATCTTTATGTGAAATAAATGTGTCAAGAATAATAAGATTTTAGCGTTTTAATAGATTTAATATCTTTTAAGAAATCTGGATATGATTTTTCTACTGAAGGGGAACCTGTGATTGAGATTTGTGGGAAAATGAGCTTTAAAATATGAAAAGCCATTACAAGTCGATGATCATGATGTGAATTGAGTGTTATACTACCTGGTATTTTATTTAATGGTGTAATAACCAGAGCACCTTTATTATAAGAAACATTAGCTCCAATTCGTGACAACTCTTCCACAAGAGCATTAATCCTATTAGATTCTTTATATTGCAAATGTTCAATATTCTTTATTATTGTTTTTGTATCTGCAAAAAGTGCGATTACGGCTAGTGTTGGAACTTGATCAGGCATGTCCATCATATCAATAGTAATACCTTTTATCTTATTTCGACAAACAGATATTACATCTTTTTTAACTTCTATCTTAGCACCTATTTTTTTTAAAATTGTTAAGAAGTTGAAGTCCGTCTGCAAAGAAGATTGTTCTATAGTATTAGTTGATACCGCTGATTTGCTTAATGCTCCTAATGCCCAGAAATAACAAGCTGAAGAGAAGTCTGGTTCAATATAGTATTCATTTAAATTATTGTATTCCTGACCCGATTGAATAAATATTCTGCTGCCATCAAAATCTACTATAACACCAAAATCCTGCATAATTTTAATTGTCATGTCAATATAGGTTCTGGAAACAATGTTTCCGTTTAAAAAAAGCTCTAGATCATTATTGTAAGATGGGGCTATTAATAATATTGCGCTTATGAATTGGCTTGAAATATCTGCAGGAAGATCAAGAATTTCACCCTTAAGATTTGAACCATTCACAATTTTTGCATTCCCCTTGGAAACGATAGTTGATCCCATTTGTTCAAGTATTTCTAGTAACGGTACTATTGGTCTTGATTTCAATTGTTCGGATGTTGTAATAATATATTTAGATCTACTAATTGCAGCGGTTCTTGCCATTAAAAATCTGTAAGCTGTTCCAGAATCATTAATAAAAAGCTCAGCATTCCGTTTCAGCTTTTTTCTAGGTTTAACCATCCAGTGATCTTCAGATCTATCAATTATTACACCTAGCTTCTCTAAATTATCTAACATTGTGATAATATCTAAACAATTAGAAGGATTTAATATTTTAATTGGTTCTGTTAAATAAGATGCAATTATAAGCACTCGGTTTAAAATTGATTTCGAGCCTTCGACCGAAATATGACCTGAAACATCTAAATAATTTTTCATTTTATCCTCAAATCTTGTGCAAACATTACTGAGTATGATATTATACGTCAATAAACTATTTTTATTTTGACAACAAAAGTACAAGTTCATTTATTCCCCTAATAAGTAAAGAGAGGTTGTTAATGTCTGGCATAATAAATATAGAGAACATGAAGAAAGAATACAGGATGGGAAAAATAACTGTACCTGCTTTAAATGGTGTTGATATATCTATAGAAGAAGGTGAATTTGTAGCGATCATGGGTCCTTCTGGATCTGGGAAATCTACTCTAATGCACATCATCGGCTGTTTAGACAAACCAACAAATGGTAATTACACACTCAATTCCGAAATAGTTAGTGAAATAAAGAAAGGTAAACTTTCTATGATTCGTAATAAACAAATCGGTTTTGTGTTCCAAACATTTAATCTTCTGCCCCATTTAAATATTCTTAAGAATGTAGAACTGCCTCTCATGTATGCTGGGTACAATAAGAAAAAGAGAACAAGCACGGCAAAGAAAGTTCTAGAAGAAGTTGGATTAGGTGATCGTTTAAAACATAAACCTTCAGAACTTTCCGGTGGGCAGAGACAAAGAGTAGCAATTGCCAGAGCTATAGTTAATAATCCCACTATTATTCTTGCAGATGAACCTACTGGAAACCTTGATACTGCATCCGGTGGAGATATACTTTCAATATTTTCTGATCTTAATGATAAGGGTCACACCATAATTATGGTAACACACGATCCAGCAGTTGCAAAGAGAGCTACAAGAGTAATAAATATTGTAGATGGGCTGATACAAGATGGCGATATCACTTAAAGAAAACATAATTGTAGGTTTCTCTGATTTTTGGTCTCGCAAGATTAGAAGCATTATAACCGTAATGGGTATAGTTTTGGGAACTATGTCTATTATTGTTGTTCTAGCTTTGGTAAAAGGTATTAATGCTCAGACCATGAAATGGATGATGGAACGTGGAGGTTTGAGTAAAATTACTGTAAGTAGAAATTGGCGATATGAGAAACCAGATCATGTTAAGAATTATTTTACATGGAAAGAACTTAAACTCATTCACTCACTCATTCCTGAAGCAAAATATTTTAATCCTCAGCAACGGCATTGGGTTCGTCACTCATACGAAGATAAAAATTATCAAGCGTCTGTACGTGGTGTTTTGCCAGATTATTCTAAGATCGAGGAATGGGATGTTCAAAAAGGAAGATTTATCAGTTCTTTTGATATTGAACAATCTAACGATGTTATTGTGTTAGGAACAACTATAAAGAAAGAACTATTCGGTAATAAAAATGCTGTCGGTGAAGTTATCACCGTTCATGATAGACGGCTGAAAGTTATTGGTATAATGGATTTCCGATATATGAAAAACAGCGGCGCAATTGGAAATGATAATGCGTTTTCTTATTTAAACAGGCGCTCATTTACACCACTTACAACTATGATACATAAAGGTAGTGGAAATGACAATATTTCAACATTTACTCTAAAAGCTCACGACGCAGAGAGTGCACCGGCTTTACGTGAGAAACTCAGTAACATAATTTTAAATTTAAGAAGAGGATTACCCGTCTTTGAAGTTGAATCTGCCAAAGAAGAAGCTGAGGAAGCAGCTCAAAATAAGAAGATGTTCACAACAATTTTTTATATAATAAGCGTGATATCACTTTTTGTAGGTGCTATTGTAATAGCAAATATCATGTTAGCAACTATACAAGAACGAACACGTGAAATTGGAATTAGACTTACTGTAGGTGCTAGAAGAAGAGATATTTTTGTTCAATTTTTGGTTCAAACTATATTGGTAACAACTATAGGTGGTATCTTTGGAATTATTTTAGGTTTATCTCTTTTAGATGTTGTCAGTAACTTTTTAGATATGGAGCTAATAGCCGGTGTTGCAATGATTTTTGTAGCATTGTTGGTATCAGCAGGAGTTGGATTAATCTCAGGAATTATTCCAGCTATTATTGCAAGTAAATTAGATCCTGTAGAGGCATTAAGGTACGAATAAATGAGGTTTAAAATGGTTATTAATAAAATATTCACATTTCTTAAGATCTTTTGGAAAAAATATAATGAAGATAAAATATTTAAAGAATCTGCAGCACTTACTTATGTTACACTATTAGGATTTATACCTTTTATTATATTCCTACTTTTCTTCCTACCAGATCTTCCCTTCATGAAAATGGAAGATCAAATATCCAAATTAGCATTATCAATTTTTGTTCCTGAATCAGCTGAAATGATCTTTGAATATATCTCTCAAATTGCGAGTAAAAGAATACCATTCAATCTGATAAGTTTTTTCATTTTACTAGGAACTTCTTACTCATTATTCCAGATTATCAACTCATCATTTGACAACATTCTTAATGCCAAAGAAGTAAAATCTAAAAAGTTTTTAACTGAGATCACAAGATTTTTTGGAATGACGATTTTTGGATCTGTGATAATTTTGGCTCTACTCTCTGCGATTTCACTTCCCATCGCCTCAAAATTTCTAAAAATGCATTTCTTACAAAATCTATCATTATATTTTACACCATTTTTGATACTCTTTATTATCTTCACATTAGGATTTTTCTATATTCCTACCGTTAAAGTAAAAAAACGTTCAATTGTGATTGGAGCTGCAATTTCAGCAATTGTATGGATCCTCTTTAAGTCTTTCTTTAATTGGTATATAGCCACACTTACTAATATCGAATTGATATTTGGAGTGCTTGGTGCTGTTCCCATATTCCTGATCTGGATCTATACAAACTGGATAATTATGCTTAGCGGTGTTGTAATTGTTTCTATTCTAGAAGGACGTCATCAACGACCTGAATCTTTACAGAATGATAGTGAATATTTAAAAATAAGCATAGAGAGAACTATTCCTTTAAAATCTAAGCACAAGAAGATGAAAACAAAGCTTAGTAAAGATGATTTAAAAGAGATCTTACAAGAACTTATAGAAACTCCGAAAGAAGATAGTGACTCAAACAAAAAACAGTTTACAGAAAAAGACGAATAATTTTTTTCGCAGTTAATTATATAATTAGTGGAGACGTGTCCGAGTGGCTTAAGGAGCACGCTTGGAAAGCGTGTATGCGGCAACGTATCCTGGGTTCGAATCCCAGCGTCTCCGCCAGTTACAAATCGGCTTTACGAAGTAAAACGATTTGAAGACAAGATGGGGCTTTGCGTAGCAAAACACATCGGTCTTTGAATGTAATAGTTATACTTTGAATATTGAGTAGTAAAACAATCAAACTATACAATCTTCAATCGGCAACAAACTAATTATATTCCCAATATCTGTCTGTCACTCTGAGGAATCTTCCTGCTAATCTTTTAACGAAGAGTCAGGGAAAATCGAATCAGTTATTGCTTTATCTACTATCCTTCCTTAAAAGAACAACGTGAGAGATTCGTCAGGATGACGATAAAGCTTTGCGTAGCAAAATACATCGGTTCGAGATATCGGCTGAGGTGAGGGTCCCCCATTTTTTAGGCCACTTTCAATGTGTTAATTTTTTTAACTTTCTTTTCAAAAGTCAATCTAAATTTCTCTGGAGTTAAGTAACCCAGAGAACTGTGAGGTCTGTTAATGTTATAATCCTCTTTCCATTCTGAAATTACTGTTCTGGCTTCTAGGAGTGA
>JAVCCD010000094.1 GCA_030765665.1 Candidatus Tenebribacter mawsonii
ATCGAACTTGACAATATCAATTGACTTTATTTGTTAAAGAGCAATTATTGAATTGAAAATAAATAAGAGGCTATCTTATGATAAGAGTTAATGATAATGAACTGAGTTGGGAAAAAGGATTAACTGTTGAGAAACTTTTAAGAAAGAATAATTTTTTAATTCATCTCTGTATTGTTAAGATTAATGGTATTCATATAAATAAAAAGTCTTTTAGTACTCAAATAATTAATGATAAAGATGATTTAAAAATTGTACATCTTGTTGCTGGTGGATAGAATATTTAGACATTTATAGGAAATTATAAGGAAATATGGAAAAGAATAATTCAAAATTAAAAGAATATAATAAGCAGATGTTTAAGGAATATAGAAAATCGATTAAACATGCTGTATTTGATGAAACCTTAACTCTTTATATATTAAGACCGATCGCATTTATCTTTGTTAAGTTATTTTATCCAACTTCCATAACACCAAATCAGGTTTCATTAATGACGACAATAACCGGAATTATTAGTGCATATTTTTTTTCAAGAGGTGATGCTGTAAGTTTTGTTATAGCGGGTTCACTATACTTTTTTGCTTTAGTTTTAGATTGTGTAGATGGAATGATTGCTCGGTTAAAAAATAATGGGACAGCTGTTGGAAGAATTATTGATGGTGTCTCAGATTACATAGTTGGTACAACAGTTTATATTGGTATGGGGATAGGTTTTGGAAAAGGGTATATCGATTTAGAGTTCTTACCATTTAGTTATTGGTGGTTTTTGGCAATAGCGGCTGTAAGTCACATAGTTCATGCTATGTTAGTGGATTACTACAGAGCTGAATTTATGGCACATGGGCTGGGTAAGCAAACTTCAACTTGGGAAGAAAAGAAAAAATTTACAGATGAACTTAATAAGATAAAGAATCAGAAGAATAAATTATTTGAGAAAGTATTAATTGCATTATACCTTGGATATTCGCGTTTACAATTATTTAAAATGAAAGAACAAGAATTATACGATAGTAAGTCCTATTTCAAATCAAATCAATTATTAATAAGATTATGGTTCTGGATCGGGCCCACAGCCAGTGCATTCGTCATAATGATTTCTGCTTTTTTATTCAGACCAATAATTTTTTTCGTTTTTACTATAGGATTTGCTAATCTTTACATGATCATTTTGTGGATTATTCAAGTGAAAACAAATAAAAAAATCCTTATAAAGAATAAGAATTTATAAGGATTTATATACTGTAATTATTTACTAAGCTTCTTTTAATTCAGCTTTCCAAACGAATAGAATCATTATTGCTGCAAATACAGCACCGAATATCCAGAAATAAAAAGCTGCATCCCAACTGAAATTATCGATCAGATAACCTGTACCAACACCTGTTAAACTTGCCCCTACATAGCCCATAGCATCAATAAATCCTGTTACAGAAGATGCGGCTTTTCTCGTCCCTAAATCAGCCGGTAAGGCAGCAACAAGAAGAACATGGGGTCCAAAAGTGAAAAAGCCAATAAATAATAAAATCACTAAACTGAGAACCCAATTTGCTCCGGGGACTATTCGATAAAGATAGCATGATGCAGCTAATAATAGTAGCATAATAAATGCTATTGGTGCTCTACGGTGTTTAAAGATATGATCTGATGCCCAACCGGCAAAAATAGCTCCCAAACCTCCAGCAACAGGGAATGCTATTGCTTTATAAGCAGCCAAAGAAATTTCTGCTCCCTGTTCTTCAAACATATAAGTTGGTGCCCAGCTCATGAAACCGTATCGAACAATATTCAAACCAAAAAGTGCTAAACCTGCAAACCATACATAAGGATTTAGTAGAGTTATCTTTAATGTTTCTTTAAAACCTATATGATGATCCTTTTTAACCTCATGATTATCAATGCCATTTTCCTGATCTTCCAAACTGGGAAGTCCTACTTCTTCTGGTGCATTACGTGCTCTTATGTACCAATGAATTGCTATGATAATACAGATTGCAGCAGGTATAAAAAAGGTAAATCGCCAATTAAAATATTTCGCGATCGTACCAGCTAAGAACCATGAGAATGCTCCTCCAATTATGTAGCTCGTTCCAAGTTTACCTGAGATTTTCCCTCTAATATTTTTTGGAAACCAATTTGCTTTTGTTTTCACAGTGGGTCCCCATCCCATTGATTGGAAATAACCATTCAATCCCCA
The DNA here is from genome assembly GCA_030765665.1 of Candidatus Tenebribacter mawsonii. GTDB lineage: Bacteria > Cloacimonadota > Cloacimonadia > Cloacimonadales > TCS61 > Tenebribacter > Tenebribacter mawsonii. The sequence continues at coordinate 2,195 of JAVCCD010000094.1, forward strand.
AATAACTGCCATAAATATCAATGAACCTGCAGCAAACCCGAAGATAATATTGAGTATTGCTGAAGATATTAAACCAAATGTAATTATCCTTCTGGCATTGATTTTATCTCCAAGCTGCCCATTGATGAATTGTCCAATAGCGTAGGCAAAGAAAAGACTTGTGAGTACAACTCCCATGTTAGTTTTGGTTAAGTCAAACTCTCTCATAATACTTGGCATTGCTATCGAGATGTTTACACGTAGAAGATAGAAAGACGCATAAGTAATCCACATCATCCAGAACATTTTCTTCTGCCATTGCTTGATTCTCAAACTTGTGTCAGTATTATTTGTCACTTTTCTCCTCCTCCATTTTTTATATCATTTTTTATATTTGTAGATGATTGAGATGGATAATACGGTATCACAATAACTTTTCCTCCAATACTCTCCATAACTTCACGTGCATCTTCAATCGCTTCATCTGTATGGCTGGTACTTTCCATTAAAATATCAGGTTTTATCTTTTTTACATTTGGCAACGGAGAATAGGTTTCCTGGGCTACCACAAGATCAACATATTTAATTGCATTTGCCAGGTCGAATCTCTCATCAAATGAAATAATCGGTCTTGGTTTTAACTCCATTACGGCTTCATCTGTTAAAATTCCGACAATCGATTTACCATCTTTCCCGGCAATTGCCTTGGCATTCTCCATCATTTTAAGATGACCCTTATGAACAAGGTCTAAGACATAATACGAATATACTATTCTCA
>JAVCCD010000153.1 GCA_030765665.1 Candidatus Tenebribacter mawsonii
CCGACAAACTCGTTTGCAAGTTGAACTTGCGAACGCAATTGTGTTAACAGTCCCCCTTCGAAAGGGGGAACAAAAGGGGGTTTTTTGAAATCCAGACTTATTTTTTTGTTCGTTTTTGTTTGTTTTTGTTCGTTGTTAAATGCCACAACCTGGCACATTAAACAAGACGGCACCGGCAACTTCACAACCATCCAAGAAGGGATCATTGCATCTGTTCATAGCGATACTGTTCTGGTTTATCCCGGAAGATATTACGAAAATGTAAACTACGATGGCAAAAACATTACACTTGCCAGTCTTGAACTGATAACCGGAGATGAATCTTATATATCAACTACCATCATTGATGGCAATCAACAAGGTTCATGTGTCATATTGGAGAGTAATGAGTTTGAAGCTGTTATCAGGGGATTTACAATTACTAATGGTTCTGGAACAATTATGTATGGAGACATATATCGAAGGTGGAGAATCAGCGATCTATCCTGGCAATCCACCTAATGAAGCTACCATTAACTGGCTGGAAGGCAACATTGACGATGACCCAATCTTTCTATTATCAGGTGATGATCCTCATCAATTAACTTTAGAGTCTCCTTGCATCGATAGCGGCACACCGGATACAACAGGTTTATTCCTACCTCCCTGGGATTTATTACACAATTATCGCGTTTGGGATGGAGATGAAGACGGAATAGCAATTATTGATATGGGATGTTATGAGTTTGGTGCTGATACCGTTGGAGTTTTTTATAATGAGTTACCAATTACTAATTATAATTTACGAAATTACCCAAATCCCTTTAATCCTGAAACCAAAATCGTTTTTAATCTTCCCGAATCCGGTAGAGTAAAGCTGGAGATATTCAACATTAAAGGTCAAAAGGTGAAGACTTTATTAGATTGTTATATGGTTCCGGGTAGAAGTGAAACGCTTTGGGACAGTAAAGATGATAATGGCAAAAGGGTTTCTTCAGGAGTTTATTTATACAGATTACAAACACCAACTAACATAATAACAAAGAAGATGTTGTTGTTAAAGTAATTTGTCATTTGTGTGTTTGTCATTCCAGCTGAAGTAGGAATCTATGTCTTGACATTCCAAATTGCTTTTTGAAATCTACCAAAAAGGAAATATTATGAACAAAGAAATTTTTAGAAAATATTTGGAAATACATCTGCCTAAAAGAGTTGATGAGCTTATGGATTCGTTTGATAAATTGCTTGAAGCTCTTTGGGAAGAGAATTCCAAAGTTAATCTTATTTCAAGGAAAACACCAAAAGATGAATATTGGACACGTCATTTTTTAGATTCCCTTCTTCCAATTGAGATTACAGATCTTTCCAATAAAAAAATACTGGATTTTGGAACTGGAGGTGGATTGCCTGGAATACCCTTAAATCTTGTTTTTCCTAACTCTAAGCTTTATCTATTGGATTCAACACATAAAAAGATCAATGCCGTAAAAAATATAATTAAAATTCTTGACCTGTCATCTTGTTTCACGATTGTTTCACGGCTGGAAGATTTAGAAAATAGTTGGTTTGGGTCTTTTGATATTATAGTGTGCAGGTCTGTGAAGATCTTGCCTAAGTATAAGAGTATTTTATTTAAATTGATTAAGAATAACGGTAAGATAATTTTATATAAGAGCAAGTTAGTAGATGATATTACGCAATTTAAAAAACGCAAAATTCATGATGTTTCACATCCTGCAATTGGGGAACGAAAAATTATTGAAATTGAGATTTAGCATTAAATAAGTAAGTAGGAATAAAGCTTGTTTCTGCTGAATATTCTGGAGAAAAGATGGGAAAAGTTATTGCAATTGTAAATCAGAAAGGTGGCGTTGGTAAAACGACTTCAGCTGTTAATATTGCCTCTGCCCTAGCGATTTATGAGAAGAAAACACTGCTAATAGATTTTGATCCACAAGGGAATTCATCAAGTGGAATAGGCGTGGAAGGGAGTAGTCCGAATATTTACGAGGCTTTAATCGGTCAGGTAAAAATGAGTGAAGTTACAAAAAAATCTCCCATCTTAGAAAAGCTGGATATTGTACCTTCTAACGTAGACCTTAGTGGTGCAGAAATTGAGCTGGTAAAAGAATATTCACGTGAATTTAAGCTGAAGGAAGCTTTGGAGCCAATAAAAGATGATTATGATTTCATCATTGTAGACTGTCCTCCTTCATTGGGCTTGCTTACGGTAAATACACTAACCGCCTGCACAGATGTGTTAATTCCAATACAGTGTGAGTATTATGCACTTGAAGGAGTGAGCCAGCTACTTAACACAATTAGATTAATAAAAAAAGGGCTTAACCCCGAATTAAATATTATGGGAATTCTGCTCACAATGTATGATAGACGACTTAACCTTTCTCTTCAGGTTGCTAAAGAAGTGAGACGCTATTTTCAGGAGCAGGCATTCAATACTATAATACATCGCAGTGTGAAATTGAGCGAAGCACCAAGTTTTGGAAAATCAATATTCCATTATGATATAAAATCATCTGGTGCAAAAAGCTATTTACAATTAGCAAAGGAAGTGATGGCAAGATGACAAAATTAGGAAAAGGATTAGAGGCTCTGATTAGTGCAGTTCCAGAATCCACAGACGTTTCAACCGGAATCACAACCATTAAAACTGATCAGATAAAGCCCAATAGATATCAACCGAGAAAGCTGTTTAACAATGAAAAACTGCAGGAACTTGCAAATTCATTGAAAGAGAACGGGATAATTCAACCAATAATCGTAACTACAAAAGATGAGGGTGAATATGAACTTATTGCGGGTGAACGCAGGCTGGAAGCTTCTAAGTTGGCTGGATTCAGCGAGATACCTGTAATTATTCGCAGCGTTTCACCCAAAGAGCAGTTACAATTCGCTATAATTGAGAATGTGCAAAGAGAAGACTTAACAGCAATTGAAGAAGCAAAAGCATATCAACAATTGAATGAGGAATTTAAGCTGACACATGCTCAGATCTCTGAGATAGTGGGTAAAGATCGGGCAACGATAACAAATTTTATAAGACTTCTAAAATTAAGTGATGATGTACAGATGATGATTTTGAATGAGCAAATATCATCCGGGCATGCCAGGGCAATTTTGCAAGTTGATGAGGAATTGAGAGATAAATTCTCGCAGCTTATAATCAAGAATAAACTTTCTGTGCGAAAGGCAGAAGAAGAAGCAAAACGCATTAAAGAAACAGGGACAGTTTCACCTTCTAAAAAGAAGAAAGAAATAATTGAAATTCCCGAGTTAAAAGAACTAGAAAAAAACCTGAAACAGAAATTTAATTCAAAGGTAAAGATCTCTGATAACAACTACAAAGGGAAGGTTAGTTTCTACTACTCTTCACAAGATGAATTGAATGAATTATTGGAAAAACTAAGAAGATGAAATTTGTCATTGTAATATTTTTAATCATTATTTTATTAATAACAGCCTGGTTTTATGTAGAGAATGTTAAGCTAAAAAAACAAGTTGATAAGCAGCAACAAGAGCTCGAGATATCTACAAACTATATAAAACAGCTCAATAAGAAAATCTCCGAAGATAGCAACCTTGTTTCATCTTCCCAAACAAGTGAAGAGAAGATTCAGAAATTAATGGATACATATCTGGAAGAACAAAATAAAAATACAAATGGTGAAGCCAAGAAAGTTATTGAATACAGCGGACAGCGTAGATTCTTGCCTGATATTATTCCACTAAAGGGTGATTTTGCAATAAGCCAGAGATATTCCGAGAAACATCCAGCACTAGATTTTGCCGCACAAAAGGGAACTGAGGTTGTAGCTGTTGCAGCAGGTGAAGTTCTCTCCGTTTATTACGATGAAAATTATGGAAATGTAATAATGATAGATCACTTAAATGAATATGCAACACTTTATGCGCATCTTGCAACAACATTTTTTGAGAGTAATAGTACTGTAGAAAAGGGAGAGACAATTGCTTTGGTAGGGAATACAGGGAATAGCTCTGCCCCACATCTGCATTATGAAATAATGTTTGAAGGAAAAAATGTTGATCCCGAAGAATATATTGATATAAAAAAGTAGGAGGTACAAAATATGAATAAGAATAGAAGAGTAGAACTTTCAACTATAATTGGAAAAGGAAGTAAAATAAAGGGCACACTTTATGTTCAAGGTGGAGTAAGAGTTGATGGCGAAGTAGAAGGTACAATAGAATCTGACGGATTTGTTACAATCGGATCATCCGGAATTGCTAAAGCTGATATTAAAGCCGATGAATGTCTGATTTCCGGCAAGGTAGTTGGAAATGTGATATGTAAAGATGGGGTTGAGTTAGATAGAAGCGCCAGAATGAATGGAGATATTGTTGCAAAGATCCTAAAAATACATACTGGAGCAGTATTTAATGGAACTAGCTCGATGACTTCCGGTACAAAACCAATTAGAAACCCAATAATATCACCAGATGCGGAAAAAAAAGAATCCACTGAATAGTGAGCTGATCAAATATCTTAGTTTGATATCCCAATTGGGATTTACCATAATTGGCTCGATACTTCTGTTTTTGGCAGGAGCGATATTCCTTGAAAAGAAATTCCAAACTGATGGAATATTGATTTTAATTGGTGTTCTTCTGGGAACAGCAGCTGGCGTTATTGCAGCATATAAATTATTAAAAAAAACGTTAGAAAAAGAATGACTAATAATATGGATAATAATAATAGATACATTAGAAGAATAATGCTGATTATTCTCTTGACAAACATACTCGCAATTTTGACTTTACCGTGGTTCTTTAAGCAATCAATAAGCTGGATTCTAGGGTCGTTGGGCAGTGCTGGGAATTTTTATTGGTTAGCTCATAATTTAAAGAAAAGTATTGAGCTAATTCCTACAAAATCAAGAGTGAATTCTGCAAAAGGATCACTGACAAGATATGCTGTGTTAACAGTATTTGCACTGGTGATCTTCTTTATTGTAAAGCCGAATATCATTATTTTTGGTGTAGGCTTGCTTTCTGCACAGATCGTAATCTATATAGTTGAGATTGTAAGGAACCTTAAGAACAATAAGTATTTCAGAGGGTAGGATGGCTAAAAAGAAAAGCCCAATATTAAAGATATTTATAATTGTCTTCATTATCGAAGCAGCACTTGTATTCGTTTCAAGTGGTTTTAATAAACAACTCCAAATTGGGCTTGATGATGGAAAATTTGTCTTTAGAAATATACAAAGTCATTATGACCTTCAAGAGAAGATAACAGAAGAGTTTCAGATAGATGAGTATTACCGTCAAACAGGTGAAACACCCAAAATATACGGCAGTAATAAGACGTATGAATTTTTTAAGAATGTATTTGGTAATGCTTCAGCAATCGGCACGTTCCAACTTCTGCGAATGCTTCTTATCGTTGATATTCTACTGCTATTCATTGCCTTATTAATAAAAAGGAAATTACTAAAAAGACCTTCTCAACCTCAAATAATATTCGAATTAACATATTCTGCTTTAGAGCAATTTGTAATTGAAACACTTGGTGTAGAAAGAATTCATTTTACTCCATATATTGTAACATTATTTTTATTTATCTGGGTTTGTAATATGGTGGGAATGATACCAATTCCCGGATTTATGGAACCAACCAGGAACCTTAATGTACCACTTGGTCTTGGTGTTTTTGCAGTAGCAATTGTTCATATTACTGCACTTAAAGTTAAGGGAGTTTGGGGTCATCTTCAAAATTATTTAAATCCCGTTAAAAATCCACTTTTCCTTTTGGATATTATTGGCGAATTTTCTAAAGTTGTATCTATCTCGTTCCGTTTATTCGGAAATGTTTTGGGTGGAGCAATCATTATTACAGTTGTTTCATCTCTTGTCAGTTATGTGGTTTTCCCAGTTGGGCTAAACTTATTCTTCGGTATGTTCGTAGGAACTATACAGGCGTTTGTTTTCACAATGCTGGCACTTACATATATTGGTGTAGAGATCTCGGAGTAAATGATGGAATTATCTGTAGAATATATAAGAATTGCAGCTTACTTAGGAGCTGGGATAAGTGTTGGTTTGGGTGCCATTACAACAGGGATTGGATCTGGAATAATTGCCGGAGAAGGTTCACGTGGTGTGATGAAACAACCACAAGCTAACGATCAGTTATTCAGAACAATGCTTATAGGACAGGCAGCAGCACAAACTGCAGGTATATTCGCTCTGGTTATTTCAATGTTACTTATTTATGGTGGTTTTGATGTAGCTGATGGTGGCTGGTTCAGAGCTGCCGCTTTACTTTCTGCAGGACTGGCAATGGGTATTGGTGCCTTGGGACCATCTTTGGGTGCAGGTTACTCAGGTGGAGAAGCTTGTAAATCAGTTGCTAGAATGCCAAAACATGGAAATGCAATAATGGGAAATATGCTTATAGGACAGGCATTATCTCAAACATCTGCAATATTTGCACTTGTTGTTTCTTTACTGCTTTTATACTCGGTTCCTTTACAACCAGAAGGTCTTGCAGTTGGTAGGATTTTATTAAAATCAATTTCGTTAATTGGTGCTGGATTGGCAATTGGGTTAGGAACGATAGGGCCCGGAACGGGAATCGGTTATGTTGCCGGCAGAGCAAATGATATGCTAGGAAGATTTCCTAAAGAGAGATCAAAAATAATGAGAACAATGTTTTTGGGAGCAGCAGTATCAGAATCTACAGCGATATATTCGCTTGTGATTGCTTTCTTGCTGATCTTTGCAGTATAAATAATTTAATATTAGGATATTGGAGGAAAAATGGAATTAACATTAGCACAGGGAATCGTGAAAGCTGCAGCACTTTTGGGTGCTGGAATGTGTATGGGAATGGGTGCTCTAGGACCTGGAATTGGTGAGGGATTTGTTGCCGGTAAAGCTTGTGAAGGTATCGCACGTTCACCGGAAAACGCAAGTCTTATTACACGTACAATGCTTGTTGGACAGGCTGTATCGGAATCTACTGGTATTTATTCTTTAGTTATTGCTCTTTTGTTGATATTTTCAACTTAAGAGTACAACCAAAACCAGACATTGAACGCTAATTGGAAGAAGTAGCTTTCAACAGCGAAATATTAATTTTGGAGATCTTATGATTAGTATAGATTATTCTCTCATTATCGTGATCCTGAATTTCGTGCTTTTATTGATCGTTTTGAATAAGATTCTTTATAAACCGATCAAGAAATTCTTAGAAGAACGGCAGAAAACAATAGCGTCAGATCTTGATGAAGCAAAAGCTTCCCGCACTGAAGCTGAAAAACTTGTTGAAAAGAAAGGTAATGAGTTAAAACAGTCTGCTGAAGAGATCAGGAAAATGAAGAATGCAGCAACAAGTGATGCCGAAGGCAAAGCAAAAGACATAATGAAGAATGCAAAAGAACAAGAAAAACGGATTCTTCAGGAATCGGAAGATCAGCTTGAAACCGAGAAAGTGAAAGTTATGGATGAGATTGAAGGTGAACTTGCTGAGATGATTGCAGAACTTTCTTCTAAATTTTTATCAGAAAAACTCGACGAGAATAAAGACCAGGAATTGATAAAAAAAATTATCTCTGAGAGGGAGAAGTAAGTGAAAGACATTCTCGTAGCTCAACGATATTCTAAAGCTATAATGAGCGATCTAAAAGAAAATGAGATCAATTCAATTTTAGCAGATGTTGAGTTAATGAGCAGATCTATACAAAAAGAACCAAAACTTGTGGATTTCGTTAATTCATATCTGTACCCAATAGATAAGCGTTTGGAAATTGCTTTGGAATTGACACGGAAATTAGAAAACAGTAAATTGTGGGAAAATCTTTTCAGCATTCTTATTAAGAAGCATAGATTTAACATTATCTCTGTTATATTAAAAGACTTAGAAAATAAAATATTTAGCGAAAAAAAACAGATCAAAGTTAAACTTGTAGTTGCACATGAATTACCAAAAGATGTATTAGATTCTATATCAAATAAATTAAAAGAAATTCTTGAAAAAGATGTGGTTTTAAACATTAATATCGAACCTGAGATTTTAGGAGGATTCGTTGCAACGACAGATTCTCTTTTAATTGATGGATCAATAAAAAATAATTTAGTAAAACTATTAAAAGTTAAGTCAAAAAAAAAGAAATGAGGTCAGTATGAAAATACAACCAGATGAAATAAGTTCGATCCTTAGAGATAAGATCAAAGGATTAAAATTTGACATCGATATTTCCGAAACTGGAAAAGTTGTTCAAGTGGGAGATGGAATTGCCCGTATTTATGGAATGGACAATGTGATGGCAGGTGAAATGATAGAATTCCCCGGTGGTGTAATGGGAATGGCTTTGAACTTGGAAGAGGATAATGTAGGCTGTATTATTTTTGGTGAGACACGAAAGATAAAAGAAGGTGATATAGCAAAAAGAACTAAGAATATCTTACAGGTTCCGGTTGGTGACGCAATGCTAGGACGTGTTGTGAATGCATTGGGAGAACCTTTAGATGGAAAGGGTGAAATAAAAACTGAAGCTTATATGCCAGTTGAGCGAAAAGCGTTAGGAGTTGTAGAAAGACAACCCGTGAAAGAACCTCTTCAAACAGGTCTTAAGGCAATTGACTCAATGATTCCTATAGGCAGAGGGCAACGTGAATTGATTATTGGTGACCGTCAGACTGGAAAGACAGCTATTGCAGTTGATACAATTCTAAATCAGAAAGAAACAGATGTGATTTGTATCTATGTTGCAATAGGTCAGAAGAAATCTTCAGTTGCAAAAATGGTGAATACATTAGAAGCAAATGGAGCGATGGAATATACAATTGTTGTTGTTGCATCTGCAGCCGAATCGGCTTCTTTACAATATCTCTCACCTTATTCAGGATGCACAATGGGAGAATTTTTCAGGGATAATGGAAAGCATGCTCTCATTATTTATGATGATCTTTCTAAACACGCTGTTTCCTACCGAGAACTTTCCTTACTACTTAGAAGACCTCCAGGTCGTGAAGCGTATCCTGGTGATGTTTTCTATCTTCACTCACGCCTTTTAGAACGAGCTTCTAAATTAAATGATGAACTTGGTGGTGGCTCACTAACAGCTCTTCCAATTATTGAGACTCAAGCTGATGACTTGACAGCCTATATTCCAACAAATGTAATTTCTATAACTGATGGTCAGATATTTCTCAGCAACCGCTTATTTCACTCCGGAATTCGTCCTGCTATTAATGCTGGACTTTCTGTTTCTAGAGTTGGTGGAAGTGCACAATTGAAATCAATGAAAAGCGTAACTGGGCAGCTTCGTGTAGCTTTGGCACAATATGCAGAACTTGAAGCTTTCTCAAAATTTGGTTCTGACCTCGATAAAGCAACTCAAGCTCAGTTAACCAGAGGTAGAAGATTGATTGAAATATTAAAGCAGTCTCAATATTCACCTCTATCTGTGGCTAAGCAAACTTTTATAATTTTCATGGCAAACGAAGGTTATTTGGATGAAGTTGAAATTGACAATGTGCTAAAGGTTGAAGAAGAACTTTATTCCACACTTGATTCTGAGTATAAAGAATTTATGGAAGGAATGATTAAAGATAAATTAAATGATGAAACTAAAGAAGCAATGCAGAAAATATGTGAAAAAGTATTAGCAAAATTTTAGGGAATTATGGCTAATTTAAAGGAAATTAAAACTAGGATCGAGAGTGTAAAGAACACTAAGCAGATCACAAATGCGATGAAAATGGTTGCTGCATCGAAGTTACGAAAAGCTCAGGAAAACATTATTAATGCAAGACCATATGCAAATCATATTAATGATATGCTTCGGACATTGAAGAATAAAAATACTTCTGCTGATCATCCACTTTTAGCTGAAGTAACGGGTAAAGGTAAAACTGCTTATGTAGTAGTTACATCAGATAGAGGTCTATGTGGATCCTTTAATACGCATATTATTAAGAAGGCTATCGCACAACTCAAAGAAGATGCCAATGCGGATCTAATTTGCATTGGAAGAAAAGGTTACGATTATTTCAGGAAGCACTCAACAAATGTAACAGAACACTATGTTAATCTTTTTAATGATATGGATTTCAGTGTGTCGGTTGATGTTGCGGAAAAAATATTAAGTTTATTTATTGATGAAAATTATGATAAGATCAGCGTAATTTTTAACGAATTTAAATCTGCAATTCAGCAGGATATTGTAGTGAAACAACTTCTGCCAATCGTTCCAATCGAGTCTGACGAAATTTCCAAATTAGATTACATTTATGAACCGGATGAAGATACAATTATTGATGAACTTGGAAAAAAATATGTTCATGTTGATATTTGGAGAATCATGTTGGAATCATCTGCTGCCGAGCAAGGAGCCAGAATGACTGCGATGGATTCTGCAACAGAAAATGCAGCAGAATTAATAGCTAAACTAACTCTAAATTATAATAGAGCCAGACAGGCAGCGATCACAACGGAAATAATTGAGATCTCTTCCGGAGCGGAAGCAATACAACAATAATGAAAAATATTTAGGATATAAGAGGTATTTATGATAGAAGGAAAAGTTATACAGGTTATTGGACCAACAGTAGACGTGGAGTTCCCAGAAGGTCATCTGCCGGCGATTCATAATGCACTTAGAATCGAAAGAGAAGGGAATGTCGATCTTATTTTGGAAGTTCAAATGCACCTTGGAGAGAATAAAGTTAGAACCGTATCAATGGACTCGACTGATGGTCTGGTTAGAAACACTAAGGTAATCGATACTGAAGAAACAATTATGGTTCCTGTAGGTGAAGAAGTTCTTGGTAGGATGATCAATGTGGTTGGAGAACCAATTGATGGTGGCGGTCCTGTGAATGCTAAGGAAAAATACTCAATTCATCGTCAAGCTCCGTTATTTGAAAATCTTTCAGCTGAAGAAGAAATTCTTGAAACCGGAATCAAAGTGATCGACCTAATAGAGCCTTATTCAAAAGGTGGAAAAATTGGATTATTTGGTGGTGCAGGTGTTGGTAAAACCGTTCTAATACAAGAACTTATAAGAAATATTGCAATTGAACATGGTGGTTATTCTGTGTTTTCCGGTGTGGGCGAGAGGACTCGTGAAGGAAATGATCTTTGGTTAGAAATGAAAGAATCGGGCGTTATTGATAAAACAGCATTGGTATTTGGACAGATGAATGAGCCTCCAGGTGCACGTCAGAGGGTTGGTCTAACAGGGCTCAGCATTGCGGAATACTTTAGGGATGTAGCCAAGAAAGATGTTTTGCTGTTTATCGATAATATTTTCCGTTTTACACAAGCAGGATCAGAAGTGTCTGCACTTTTAGGAAGAATGCCCTCAGCAGTTGGATATCAACCTACTCTTGCAACCGAAATGGGTAATTTGCAGGAGAGAATTACATCTACAAAAGATGGTTCAATTACGTCTGTTCAAGCCGTTTATGTTCCTGCAGACGACTTAACTGACCCGGCTCCAGCTACAACATTTTCTCACCTTGACGCAACTACTGTTCTATCTAGAAGGATTGTTGAGCTTGGAATTTATCCAGCAGTAGACCCACTTGATTCAACAAGTAGAATATTAGATCCACAGATTATTGGTGAAGAACATTATAAAATAGCACGTGAAACACAAAGAGTGATTCAAAAATATAAAGATTTACAAGACATAATTGCGATCCTGGGAATGGATGAGCTTTCCGAAGAAGATAAAATTGTTGTAAATAGAGCCAGAAAACTAGAAAGATTTTTCTCTCAACCATTCTTTGTTGCAGAGCAATTCATTAATACTTCTGGGGTGTATGTCCCATTAAAAGAAACCATCGCTGGGTTTAAAGCTATCCTTGATGGTGATTGTGACACATGGCCAGAGCAGGCTTTCTTATATGTTGGAAATATTGAATCTGCACAAGAAAAAATGAATAATATGAAAAAAGGGAAATAATTTAGAAGTATGGATAATATTCATATTACAGTTATACAGCCAACTCAGATCCGGATAGACAAAGAATATGATCATATTATTGTTCCCGGTGTAGACGGTGATTTTGGAATCTCTTTTGATCACACACCGTTTATTACTAAGATCAGAACAGGTGTTCTCCAGCTTTTTCAAAATGAGATAAATGAAGAATATGCAATTCACGATGGGTTTGTTACTGTAGAGAACAATGTTGTAAAAATTGTCTGTGATACTATTGAAAGGAAAGATGAAATAGATAGTGCACGTGCAAAAGCGTCAAAAGAACGCGCTGAAAATAGGCTAAAGAGCTCAGAAGATAATGTAAATTTCAGACGTGCTGAAGCTTCATTAAAAAAAGCTCTGGTCCGATTGGAATTAAATTCGAAATAAGAAATTTTGGGTGACCTTGTTCACCTTTTTTTATAATAATATTTAGGATAAAAAATGAAGATCAGGTATTTGCTGCTTTTTTTATTTTTAGTTACAATTTCTTGCTCTGAGAAAAAAGGGAATAAAATTAACAATGAAATTGAGCATGAGATTGTAAAATTAGATACATTGAAACAAGTAATTCAACCAGAAGAAAAAATAATTAACATTGAACAACCAATACAAGATTTTACAATAAAGAAAGAATATGAAAAGTTTACCAAAGGTATATATTTGACAGCATACACTATTAACACACCAAAATTTTATACATTATTAGATAGTGCTGAATCTGCTGGGATAAATACCTTAATTTTTGATCTCAAGAATATGAATGGACATGTTTTCTTTAGAATGCCCCAAAAAGGCTTTTTAGAAAGCGAAAACATAAAACCGATAATTAACATTGCTAAGGTGGTTAAAGCCGCCCATAAGCAAAATATGAGAGCCGTTGCCAGAGTAGTAATGTTTCATGATCAGCTAACTGCACAGCGAGATTCATTAATGAGACCAGAAAATGTAGATGGTGGATATTGGTTGGAGAGTAAAAGAAAAAAAGCTTCCTGGTTAGATTCTTCAAATCTTGAGGTTCAGCATACATTGTTATTAATAATTGAGGAAATCGCAAAAAAAGGAATCGATGAAATTCAAATGGATTATGTAAGATTTCCTACCCAGGGAAATATATCGGAAGCTATTTTTGCATTTCAGAGAGAAGATACTTCTCTAGCCCAAAAAGATTCGACATATGTTCCAAGGCAGAAATCTGACATAATAAAGCAATTCGTTTCACAAGCAAAAATGATTTGCGACAAGTACAATGTAACATTAACTGCCGATGTATTTGCAATTGTATCTTGGCAAAGACCTGCAGATATAAATGCTACTGGACAAGATATTAAAAAAATGACACAGCATCTGGATGCAATTCATCCCATGATCTATTCTTCCCATTTCAATAAAGATTTTGGGTTTAGGAAGGATATTCCGAATGAACCATATTTTATCGTTTATAAAGGGAGCATTCTTTCAAAGAAACATGCCAATAGTGAGTGTCGAGTGATTCCGTATATTCAGTCTAACTCATGGAAAGTTAATTATGGATATGGTTATATCACAGCGCAAATCCAGGCAGTTATTGATTCAGGCTCTGATGGATATATCTTATGGAATGCTTCAAACAGATATTATCAAACCCTCAGGTGGATCAGAGAATTCGATAATACCGATTAATGTTTCACGTGAAACCTATAAGTTGTTTATGATATTTTTTGTGAGGACTTCAGCGATTTCTTCTTCTGATTTTGTAGTACTCAATGTTTTCAATATTGTCTCATTCATTAATAATTTTGAGATGTATGATATTGAGAATAAGTGCTGAACATCATCATGCAAAAGTAGCATGAAAAACAAATTAACAGGCCTATTGTCAATGGCATCGAATTCTATGCCTGCAGCAGATCTTCCGAATATAATACTTGGTTTTTTTACTTTTGATGGATGAAAATGTCTAGGATGCAAAAGAGCAACACCCTTTCCAATAGCTGTAGAAACAAGTTCCTCTCTGGCAACAACAACTTGATACAACCAACGATGATCCCTAACAATTTTTAGTTCTTTTGCTTTCTTTGACATTTCACCGATAGCTTCATACTTGTTGTCTGCTGCAAAATCTAAAAAAATGAACTTTGGTTTGAAGTAATCTGAGAATTTACACACTGATCTTTTTAGTGCAAGGTGTTCAACTTCTCTTTCATTTAGATTCGCAAGCCACTCATCAACATCTGCCTTTTCGATTTTATAAGTATTACCGATTTTTTTTGCTGTAAATATTTTGCTTTTGGTCATTTCCTTTATCACCGAATCAGTTACCTTGAGATATGTAGCGACTTGCCTTAGTGTTAGATACTCTTTAGCCATAAATAAATCCTCATAATTAATTTTATTTGAAACTCTTATCCGATTACTAAATATTTCTGTCAAGTATTAGACAGTAATTTCTTGACAAATATACTATTGAAAGATTGCTAAATTCATGAAATTTAAAATAATAATGTTTATGACAATGCTACTGTTAGGCTGCAGTTATTCAGTTTATACAACTGGATATCCTCATTTGAAAACGATTCAGATCTTACCTGTTGAAAACCTTACTGATAATTATGAGATGAGGGATCTTGTATTTAGTTCACTTATAGAAAAATATGAGTCTGACGGTCGTCTTAAATTTGTGGGAATGTCACCGGATTGCCAAATGGAATGCAGTATTTTGGACTATTCCAATAAGATTGTCTCATATTCAGGATCAACTGTAGATGAATATGAAGTTAGGGTTTTATTTGATTTGCTCTTTACTGATTTAAAAGAAAACAAAATTATTTGGGAGAATGCTTCATTAGTAGTCTCAGAAAGATACTCGCTCGCGGATGAGAATAGCCAGTTTGGAACAGAACTGGAAGCTCAAGAAGAGATTGTAGTAAAACTTTTTGAATTAATAATGAAGAATACATTAGAAGAATGGTAAGAATTAATAAATATTTAGCACAATGTAATCTGGGCTCACGAAGATCAGTAGAAAAATTGATTATAGATGGTAAGGTAGAAGTAAATGATATTATTATTCATAGTTTATCATTACAGATCGACCCAAAGATAGATACAATCAAATTCGAAGGAAAAGAGGTTATTCCGAAATCTGAAAATATATATTTAATGCTCAATAAACCTAAAAAGTATCTTGTTTCAAAAAAAGATGACTTCGATAGAAGGCTAATTTATGATCTTTTACCTGACTTTGGTACAAATTTGTTTTATATCGGTAGATTGGATTATATGTCTGAAGGGCTTCTATTATTGACCAATGATGGTGATTTTGCTGAAAAGATTATTCATCCAAAATACAAATTAGAGAAAGTGTATAAAGTTAAGATAAAAGGTAAGATAACAAATGATAATGTTGAATTACTTAGATCTGGAATTATTTTAAACGGGAAAAAAACTAAACCCGCAATTGTATTTGTGAATAGTGTAAAAAATAACACAACAACATTAAAAATTACTATTTTCGAAGGTAGAAAAAGACAGATCCGTTATATGCTAAAAAGCGTAGGCTCGGAAGTTCTGGAATTGAAGAGATTGCAAATTGGAAATGTAAAATTGAATAAATTACCTTTAGGTATGTGGCGAATGCTTAAACCCTCTGAAATAACATCCTTGTTGCAAACAAGTAAAATAAATACTAAAGGAAAATAAAATGAGAATTGGTTTGATTGGAGTACAAAATTCGGGAAAAACAACAATTTTTAATGCATTAACAGGATTGGAAGCCGAAGTAACCTCATATTCCTCACAAAAAATTGAACCTAATATGGGTGTAGTACAAGTTGAAGACGGAAGAGTTAATAATTTGTCTCAAATGTATAATCCAAAAAAAACTATTTTTGCAACAATAGAATATATAGATTTTGTAGGGCTTACAAACAATAAAGATAATAATGATGCATTTGGCGGTTCCGGAATGGGATTGATTAAAACTGCTGATGCATTGGCATTAGTGGTTCGTAATTTTGATGATCCTACATCTGGAGATAAACCTGAACCAGTTTTAGAAATTGAATCAATTGAATCCGATATGATTATCTCAGATTTAATAATAGCAGAAAAAAGACTTGAAAAAGTGGAATTGAGTAAAAAGCGTGGTATTAAGGAAGCATCGTTAATAATAGAAGAGAAAGCACTTTACAAGATTATAACCCATCTTGAAGATTCTTCTCCAATCCGCACTCTTGAACTTGCGAATGATGAAGAAAAAGCAGTTCGAGGCTTTCAATTTATCACTCAAAAGCCATTGATGATTATTCTCAATTCGGATGAGGATAACTTTGGTGGAAATGAATCTGTAATAAATGAACTAAAAAAGCGATACAAAATTATTGAGTTTGCTGGAAATTTTGAGATGGAACTGAATAAATTGGATCAGGAAGAAGCAAAAGAATTTATGCAAGACCTTAATATTAAAGAATCTGCAAGGGACAGGCTAACAAAATTTTCTTATGAGCTTCTGGGTTATTGTAGTTTTTTTACTGTAGGTGAAGATGAAGTTCGAGCCTGGACAATAACCAGTGGAAATGATGCTGTTGAAGCTGCAGGAAAGATCCATTCAGATTTAGCTCGTGGATTCATACGAGCAGAATGCTTTTCTTATGGCGATCTCATAGAATGCGGAAATGAAAAAAATGTTAGAGAAAATGGACTATTCAGGCTTGAGGGTAAAAAATATATTGTTCAAGATGGCGACATCCTAAATATTCGATTTAGTGTATAGTTGAGGTAAAAATGGATAAAGAGGGAAAGAAAAATTATTTACAAATCCTATTAGGAATAATTATATTATTACTTTCAGTATTGTTTCTAGTTGCTATATCAATACCGCTACAAGAAATAATAAATGATTATGATACGATGGAAGCAGCCAATCTGAATATTTTTAGGTTTATCAAATTAGATTTTCCTCCTGTTTTGAATCCTATTGGTCCTTTTGGAGCATTCTTTGGGTATTGGCTCTCAATAATTTTCGGTAAATTCTTTAGCATCTCATTGCTTATTGGAAGCTTGTCTCTAGGCTTTTTTATGGTTTTTCTAAGGGAAGATAAACACCCATATGCACGAGTGATCAGTTTTATTATGTTTGCGTTCTTTGCTAATATTGGATCACTTGTTTTAAGTTCAGAAAGAATGGAAGCAGCGGGAGTGGTTCCAAGTAGTTTTTACTTCTTTCTTGAGAATATATTTGATCGTACCGGAACTGGTATTATCTCCTTTGCTGTTGTGATAGTGACTTTAATCTTTATTTTTGATTTAGAGAATATTCAAAAGTTCTTAATCTTTATCTTTAAAAAAATTGGAAGAGGAATTAAGGCAATATTTACTTTTTCAAAAAAAACAAAAAAAGAAAAAATTAGCAAGCCTTCAAAACCTAAAAAAACTAAAAAGAAAAAAACTCCCAAAATTACAGATCACGCATTACATAAATCTAAGGAAGAAGAATTCAAAAAACCTGTAATTCCTCCACAAAAGATGACTCAAGATAAAGATGCTGTAAATGATACTCTCAAAGAATACGCATTACCAGATGCTATCCGCTTTTTATCAAGCGTGCATGCATCAAAAGAGGATAGGGAAGAAATTCAAAAAAATATTAACAAAATTAGCGAGACTCTTATCGATAAACTAGCTGAATTTGGAGTAAATGCAGAAGTTAAAAATGTAAATATTGGACCCATTATTACTCAATATGAAATTGAACCAGCACCTGGAGTGAAGGTAAATAAGTTCCATGCTCTATCTGATGATTTAGCTCTTGCTATAAAAGCGAAAAGTATTCGAATACAAGCACCAATACCAGGACGTGGCTTGGTTGGAATTGAGATTCCAAACATTACCAGAGATACAATCTACTTGAAAGATATACTGGCATCTGAAGAAATGAAGGCTTTTAGAGGAAACATTGCGCTTGGGTTGGGAAAAGATATTTCTGGAAATTCTGTGATTGCAGATTTGGCGGAAATGCCGCATTTACTTATTGCCGGAGCGACTGGCACAGGTAAAAGTGTGTGCCTGAATACAATAATTAATAGCATTCTATTTCGTATGAAGCCTGAAGATCTCAGATTTATCATGATCGATCCCAAGAGAATAGAATTATCAATCTATGAAGGAATTCCACACTTAATTCAAGAGGTAGTAACAGACAACGAAAACGCTATGAAGGTTTTGCAATGGAGCGTTTACGAGATGGAACGACGTTACGAACTTCTTCAAAAACATAAAGTTAAGAACATTGTCTCGTATAATAAGCAAGTTATAGAGTTAAAGAAAAAATGTAAAACAACTGAGGAATCTGATGCAATAGATGCGACAATTCCTTACATAGTTATTATAGTCGATGAACTCGCTGATTTAATTATGACAGCAGGGAAAGATGTAGAGAGGCTCATAACAAGACTTGCACAAATGGCAAGAGCTATAGGCATCCATCTCATCCTTGCAACCCAACGACCTTCAACTCAAGTTCTCACGGGAATTATAAAAGCAAACATACCCTCTCGAATTGCATTCAAGGTTCCAACAAAAATAGATTCCAGAGTTATTCTTGATGCGAATGGTGCCGATAAATTATTAGGGAACGGTGATAGTCTTTTTAGCTCTACCGGCGTTGGAGGACTTCAAAGGATTCATGGAGCTTACATTGAACCTTCAGAAATTCTCGACATCACAAAATACCTTCTTACCCAACCTAAACCGGAGCAGCAAATAAAAATAATTAACGATCAAGATGTTTTCCAGGGAAATTTTGAATATGATGATGAACTTTTCCCTGAGGCTGCTATTGCTATTGTTTCTGCAGGATCAGCTTCTGTTTCAATGCTACAGAGGCATTTTAAAATTGGATATGCACGTGCGGGAAGACTTATCGATATGATGGAACAGGCAGGAATTGTCGGACCACACGTTGGAAGTAAATCCAGAGATGTTCTTGCAAGTGAGGAGGATCTGAAGATCTATGGTTACTTACCTGAATAAAATATTGTTATTTATCCTGTTTCCAACATTGCTGATTGCAGGAGATGTTACATTAGAAAATATATATGAGGATGTTATCATAACTTATTCTACAATATATACTTATGAAGCTGAATTTAAGCAAGAGAATTATTGGGCAGAGATTAACATAGATAAAATTTCTAAAGGAAAACTTTATTATGACAAAGAAAATCTATTGATGGATTATTCACAACCGGATGGGCAGAAGCTTCACATTAATAAAGAGTTTATGACCATGTACGATCCGATTGCAGGTCAAGCAATGATTTCTGATGAATTTGAGATTGAGTTAAGACCCGATAAACTTATCTCACTTTATTGGGATGTTTCGGAAAAAGAGATTATAGATCAATATGATAATACCGTTAAAATTATGCTGAAATCACCTCAAGAAGAAGATATTATAATTACGATTTCAGATAAACTCGTAACTGAATTTAATATTGTTGATGAGAACGGAAATTTTGTTATCTATAAGTTCTCTAATGTTAATATCAATAAGGCTTTACCAGAAAATATATTTGAATTGACTCTGCCTGATAGTACAAACATTTTTGATACGCGAAATAAATAAACTAAAATCTAAAATATATATACTAATATTTTTTGGAGGAAATTATGATTGCGCTGATTATGGCGGGTGGTGTAGGAACGCGTTTCTGGCCGCTTAGTAGACAAACAAATCCAAAACAATTCTTAAATATTATTTCAAAAGAATCAATGATACAAATGACAGTTAAACGACTTTATCCAAAAATCAAATTTGAAGATATATATGTAGTTACTGCAGGTTCTCAAGCCGAACTGACCAAAAAACATCTGCCAGAACTTCCCAGTGTAAATATTATCATTGAACCATTCGGGATGAATACTGCACCATGTATAGCTCTTAGCGCCCAATATCTCGCTCGTAAGTACGATAAACATGAAAAAATGATAGTATTGCCAGCTGACCATTTAATTGCTCTCAACGACGATTTTCTGGCTTCGCTGGATATCGGTGAAGATGCTGCTGAAACAGATAATCTGGTCACATTTGGTATAAAGCCAAATTATCCTGCTACGGGTTATGGTTATATTGAAGCAGGTAAAGAAATTGATAATAATAAATTTACAGTAATTCAATTTAAAGAAAAACCAAATTTAGAAACTGCTGAACAATTTATTAATTCAGGTAATTTTTTTTGGAACAGCGGTATGTTCATGTGGAAGATCGAAACGATTCTTAATGCCTTCAAAGCTTACCTTCCAAAAGTTGCAGAGGTTCTAGAAAAGATCGATAAACGTTGGAACAAAGATGGACTCTCAGCTGATATCTCTCCCGAATATGCTTTAATGCCTAAAATCCCAGTTGATATTGGAATTATGGAACAGGCAGAGAAAAGAGTTGTAATTCCCGTGGATTACGGTTGGAGTGATGTGGGTAGTTGGAAGGCACTGTACGATATTGCTTCCAAAGATAAAAACAATAACGTAATAAATTGTGATAACCAAACAATTGACAGCTGTAATAATTATGTAAACTCAAAGAAATTCGTTGCTCTAATTGGAATTGAAAATCTGGTAGTTGTTGAAAGTGATGATGCACTCCTTATTGTCCAAAAAGATCGAAGCGAAGATGTAAAAAATATCGTAGAAAAACTTAAAATGGATAAAAAAGAAAAACTGCTTTAGATTAAAATATTTATAGATTTCCGGAGGTGTATTATGAAATCAGTTTCTATAATAATATTTATTTTATTAACCTTAAACCTTACAGCATACGAATGGAATGAATTCTATCCGCTTGATCAACCAATCTATAATGCTAATTTCGAATTTGAAAATATCGATATTCTTTGCACAGAGGGATTACTCATAAGAACGGAGAATGAATGGGACCTTTATGAAAATTCTGGACTGACAGCACTAAATGCAATTAAGTTGGATGATGAAAATCTTCTTACTCTTTTTGGTTTTGGCTCATACTCAGATGGTGTTTATAAATTCAATTTAAATACTTATAATTTCGAACTTATCGATTGGTTTTTTGCTCCGCAATTTCTTTATTACAATACAATTGATAACCTATACTATTTAGGAAGTGAGTACGGGCTTTCCCGTTCCTACGATGGCTTAACCTGGATTGAAGATAATTCTTTTCAAAATGGTTCATGTCTTTCAATGAATAACCAAAATGAGAACTTTGTACTTGAATACGACCAATCAATTTATAACTGGCAATACACAGAAACACCGAATTTTTCTCCTCAACAAGATCTCGGATTATTAGAACTTGATGAAATAGATGAAGCTTCTGGATTGGTTGCCAGCAGGATGAATGACAATGTATTCTGGACAATTAATGATTCGGGTGGTGATGCAAATATTTATGCTTTTAATTCAGCAGGTGAACATCTTGGAATTTATACAATAGATGGTATTACAAACCGTGATTGGGAGGATCTTGCAATTGGTGGTGGTCCGGGTTATCAACAATACATTTATGTTGGTGATATTGGAGATAATGATAATCAGTACGATACAAAGTATATATATCGATTTGAAGAACCTCTTGTAAGCTGTAATCAAGCACCAGCAACCGAAATAATCTATAATTCTGAAACTATCTCTGTTCAATATCCAAGTGCAAATTATGATGCAGAAACGTTAATGCACGATCCGCTTACAAATGATCTCTACATTGTTACTAAAAGACTTCAAGCTTCACCGGTTGGAGAAGATAAGATATATCGTGCAGAATATCCACAATCTACAACACAAATCATAGTTATGGAAGACGTTGGGAGTTTAGATTACCCACCTTCTCTAGATCCTTTTGGTGGTTTATATTATGGTGCAACTGGTGGCGAAATATCTCCTCTGGGAAATGAAATTCTTATAAAAACCTATACTCATGTTTATCATTGGAAAAGAAATCATGACCAAACTTTGGCGGAAGCTTTCCAAAACGACTATAACAGCGTTACCTATACTTTAGAACCACAGGGTGAAGCGATTTGCTGGGAACCGTATTGCAACGGATATTTTACTACCAGTGAAGAGCCAGCTTCTTATTTCCCTGCACATCTCTATTTCTATGATTTAAATTCCTGGCAATTGGCAAATGACTATACTTCGGTAAGAGGATTCCAATTTGATTCAAATGGAATATTGTATGCCTTTATGCCTGGCACTTCCAATTCTTCCGGACTTCACAGATCAGAGGATATGGGAGTAAATTGGGAAGCTTGTTTCTGGAGTTGCAATCTTTCTGCATTAGCTTTAGATTGTAATGATAATATTTTTACCGGTTGGGAAGAAGAAGGTGTAGGCTTCTGGGAATACCCGATGAATGATCCATTAATGATAAA
The DNA here is from genome assembly GCA_030765665.1 of Candidatus Tenebribacter mawsonii. GTDB lineage: Bacteria > Cloacimonadota > Cloacimonadia > Cloacimonadales > TCS61 > Tenebribacter > Tenebribacter mawsonii. The sequence continues at coordinate 22,340 of JAVCCD010000153.1, forward strand.
TACGGGATTAGAAGATCAGTATATTCTTAATTTAGTAGATTTCCCAATTATTGATAGTCCATCGATTCTTGCCTGTACACAAAGCGGGGCTTACTTCCTAACTGATTACACGGATGTTGACGATTGTGAGTTGCCTAATACAAATTACAATTTACAAAATCATCCAAATCCTTTTAATCCATCAACAACAATCAGTTTTGAAATCTCGAATATAAACGCATTTGCACAAATTGAAATTTATAATTTGAAAGGTCAAAAGGTTAAATCTTTACCAGTTATCCTTAGTGGAGATGAAGGATTAGTTACATGGTATGGTACAGATCAAAATAATTATCCAGTTAGTACAGGAATTTACTTTTACCAATTGAGAGTTGAAGGAAAAATAATGCAAACCAAGAAGATGATATTAATAAAATAGGAGTTTTTATGAAGAGATTACTATTAAATCTGATTCTGTTCCTTTGTAGTACATTATTATTTTCCCAAACTACAATTCCTGCTGGAGATGTTTCGGGAAATTGGTCAGTTTCCGGTTCTCCATACTTAATTGAAGGTGAAATTTACATTCCAGATGGACAAACCCTAAGTATAGAACCCGGTTGCTTAATTGAATTTCAAGGACATTACAAATTCAATGTTCAAGGCAGATTACTCGCAGAAGGAACTGAACAAGACAGCATTGTATTTACCGTAGTAGATCCAGATATTGGTTGGAATGGAATACGTTTTGACAATACTCCAGCTACAAACGATTCATCCAAAATTGTTTATTGTATCATAATAAACGGTATTGCTGAAGGATATCCTCCAGACCTTAGAGGTGGAGCTATTTATGTGAATTCTTTTTCAAAACTAAATATTGCAGATTCCCGTTTTGAAAATAACCAAGCCATCGATGCACAACCCGTAGGTGGGGGTGGCATTGAAAAAGGTTCTGGTGGAGCTATATGCATCAAGAATAGTTCTCATATAACAATAAAAAGAACTTTATTCATAATGAATGAGGGTCATTATGGAGGATCAATTTTCTGTAGTGAATCTCAAATATCTATCAGTCATTGCAGTTTTATTGGTAATAATGGAATATTTAATGGAGGCGGCATTTCAACTTGGGAAGCTTCTGTGGAAGTAACAAACTGTATATTCTATAATAATTCCTCACAGTATGGTGGGGGAATAAATTTTGATTATCAATTAGATTCAGCGATAATTAATTGTATCTTTTCAAACAATTCTTCACAATATGGTGGTGCTATATATTCAAATTCTTCTAACAATGGCTATATCACTAATAACTTACTTTGTAATAATTTCGCAGAATATGGAGGTGGTATTTGCTGTTTGTCATTCAATGGCTATATCACAAATTGTACTATTGCTTTTAATGAAGCACAATATGGAGGAGGTATTTGCTTTGGCAATTATTCAAATCCTTCTGTTCTAAACACCATAATCTATGATAATTATTCTACTGTAAGCGGAGATCAGATATATCTGCAAGAAAATCCTACTTTTGGATATTGTTTTGTTGAAGAAGGAATATCTGGTTTTGGTGGTAATAGCTCATATAATGCTCAAAATTACCAGAATTGTATAGAAGCAAATCCAATGTTCGTTCAACCTTCAGTTGGATACGGTTTATCCACCAATGGATTGCTTTCGGATTTTTCTCTAAATACCTATTCTCTATGTATTGAAGCAGGTGATCCCGAAACGGATCTATCACTTCTACCTTTATTTGATATTGCAGGAAATCAGAGACTGCTTTTTAATTACGTTGATGTTGGTGCATATGAGTATACATCTTACTATGCTGATTTTATAGCCGATCCACAATCTGGTGATGTTCCCTTAACGGTTCAGTTCTACGATGAATCAGTTGGCGTACCTACTTTTTGGGAATGGGATTTTGAAAATGATGGTACTATTGATTCATATGAGCAGAATCCAATATACACTTATGGGCAACATGGAAACTATTCTGTTTCATTAACAAGTGGAAATAATAGTTATAATGATACTATGACTAAACAAGAATATATTAATGTGAATTATACTATTATTCCACAATTTTCTGCAAACATATTATTTGGTTTTGCACCACTGACTATTGACTTCATAGATGAGTCTTACGGTAATATTATTAGTTGGGAATGGGATTTTGAAAATGATGGTTTTATTGATTCTTATCTTCAAAATCCAACATGGGAATACACTGAACATGGAGTATATTCAGTTGCGCTTAAGATATTTGATGGTCAAATAGAAGACACACTGATAATAGAAGACTACATTACAATACTTCCGGATAATGAATTAGGTGGGGTAATCACAGACAATTTAGTATTAGAAGCTGATACAGTAAATGTTATAGGTGAAGTTACGGTCTTAGATGGAATCACATTAACAATTAATCCTGGTGTTACGTTGCTTTTTCAAGATCATTACAAGTTAAACATACAAGGAAGATTACTAGCAGTTGGGACAGAACAAGATTCTATTAAATTTACAATAGCTGATACAACAGGATTTAGTAATTTTGCTATTCCAGATGGTGGCTGGCATGGAGTACGATTTGACAATACTCCAGCAACTAATGATTCGTCTAAAATTGTTTATTGTCATTTTGAGTATGGAAAAGCAGTTAGTAATAATTGGATTGAGCGATCTGGAGGTGCTATTTTCATTGATGATTTTTCTAAAGTACTAATTTCTTATAGTACATTGATAAACAATTATGCTGAAGATTATGGAGGTGCAATTTATGACGCTGGCGGCATTAAGATAGAAAACTCAAGGATTTCTAATAACATATCCGATGATTGGGGAGGAGGAATTTATTCTAATGGTTATCCTTCAGGAAAATATACAAATCTTATAGTAAGTTATAATTCCGCTTCATCAGGAGGTGGACTATATATTGGAAATTATCCAGAAATTATTAGTTGTATAATTACAAATAATCAAACTGATGGTGTATACATAGATGAATCTTCACCAAAAATAATTAATAGTATTATCTGTAATAATGAAGGTAATGGAATTTATATATTTGAAGTGGGCTGGGAAGAATCTAATCCTAAGATAACAAATTGTACTATAACAAATAATGATGCATATGGAATAAAATACCATTATTATGAAGAATGGTGGGAACCAGAGAATGATAGAAATAATAACAAAAGAAATATTACCGTAACACCATTAGGAAATAGAAGTATTACCGTAAAGAATAATCTGCTTTCTGGTAATGCATCTGGATCTGTATATGCGGATGGTCCAGCAAGTTTAACTTACTGCTCTTTTTCTGATGATTTACCATCATTTGCAGGTATTGGATGCATTAGTACAGAGTCTCATTTTGTTAATCCTACGTTGGGAGTTGGAGTAAATTATAATGCACTTAAAGCTGATTGGTCTTTATTATCTAATTCAATGTGTATCAATCGTGGCATACCAGATACAACAGGTTTATATCTGCCAGAATTTGATCTGATGGGAAACCCAAGAGTTTTTCAAGGAATTACTCCAAGAATTGATATAGGTTCCTATGAATTCCAAGGTGAACCAGATCAAATCCCAGATATTTATGCTTACCCACGCAGCTTCGATTTTTATCTGTGTTCAATTGATAGTTTCTCATTAGAGAAAAGCTTCACAATTTCAAATATCGGTTTTGTTGATCTGGAAATATTTTCAATAACAGCACCAGAATGCTTCCTAATAAAAAGAGAAAACGATACAGAATATAGTTCTACTATCGAACAATTTACAATAGAAGCAGATAGCACTGAAACCATTAAGATAATTTTTAATCCCAATTCTGCGCTTATTTATTCTGATAATATTTTAATAACCTCTAATGATCCTGACGAAAATATAGTCACGGTTGGAGTTACCGGAATTGGTGATATTTATCCGGTTGTTTATGGTAACATTTCAGAGGATACAACTTGGGATTCTGAGATCGTAAAAGTAACAGGCAATATTACAGTAGAAGATGGTAAAACATTAGTTATTACTCCAGGTACAACAATTAAATTTATGAATAGATATCAACTTGATGTTCAAGGAAGGATTTTAGCTGAAGGAACTGAGCAGGATTCAATTAGATTTACTTCAAAAAATTTAGATTCTTGGTGGAATGGGATTGAATTTGTCAATACACCTACAACAAATGATTCTTCTAAGTTTAGTTATTGTCATTTTTCCAGGTCATATCATACGCGTGGTGGTGCATTTCAAATTTGGGATTTCGATAAAGTTAAGTTAAATTTTTGCACCTTTATAAATAATAAGGCAGCAAATCATGGTGGAGCTATATATGCAAGGTATTGTGATATATCAATATCAAATTCTCAATTTATAGCAAATGAAGCACTAGCTGATTGGGACTACATGTGGAGTTGTCCAGGTTATGGGGCGGGACTGTATATTGCCAACTCAAGTGTTGAGTTAATAAATTGTATAATAAGAAACAATCACGCACACGATGCTGATGATTATCCAGATGGTGGTGGAATATATTCCTATAATTCAGATTTGAAACTAATTAATTCTCAACTATATGAAAACTATAGTTATAATGGTCAGGCAATTTATTTAGGCCGATCAAATCTTGTTATGTATAATTCTATTATTTCTCAGCATGACTTGTATAATGGTAATGGTAATGCAATATTGGCTTCAGACTCAACAAATATTTCTTTAATAAATACAGTAATATATAATAATACAGGTAATAATGTAAGGTTTAGTTCTGGAGGTGTATCAAATTCGTTCTACTCGGATTATTCTTGTATTGAAGGTGGAGAAAATAGTATCATACACGTATATAATGGTGCAGTTTACTGGGAAGAAAATAATATCGAAGATGACCCTCTTTTCGTTGATCCTGAAATTGGTGATTTTCATCTTCAGTCAGGTTCACCATGCATAAATGCAGGAACTCCATCTGGTTGGATTGTGCCAATGTTGAATCAGCCAATAAATGAGATTTTGGAATATGATAGTGCAGATAATAATTATGATATTGGTTGTTATGAATATCGGGAGCTTATGCTAAATATTGATGATATTGATTTTGGTGAAGTCTCTTATGGATTACTTTCTGAGGCTGTTTTAGTAACAATTACAAATATAAGCGAAGAAGATATTCTTATAACAAGCATAGAAGCATCCGATCATTTCCTTATAAAAAAAGACATGGGAGATAATTATAAACACTTAATTAATCAAATAGATTTACCTGCTAATTCGGATGTTACTTTCTGGGTTGCTTGTAGACCTCTTTATCATGGATTAGTGGACGGAGAAATTTCCATTTATTCCGACGCAATTCCGTCAATAGAAGTAATTACTGTTTCAGCTAGTGTTAATCTCATTAATGTTCCCAAACTTTTCAACAACTTTCCAAATCCTTTTAATCCTGAAACTACAATTAAGTTTTCAATTCCACAAGAGAGTAAAGTTAAATTAATAGTTTATAATCTAAAAGGTCAAAAAGTAAAATCACTTGTAGATGCAACTTGTGAAATTGGTATAAACACAGCTATCTGGGATGGAACAAATAATTTTGGAAATAAGGTAGGAACAGGTGTTTATTTTTATAAGCTAGATGTGGATGGTAAAACAATTAAAACCAAGAAGATGCTTCTCTTAAAATGAAACTAGCAGTTATCGGCACTAAAAAATTCACTGATTATATTTTTCTTTCATCTATCCTGAAAAAGATTCCAAATATAGAAATAATCATCAGCGGTGGAGCAATAGGGACTGATACCCTTGCTAAACAATTTGCCATTCAAAATAATATAGAATTGAAAGAATTTCCTCCCGATTATAAAAAATTTGGTGACAAGGCAAAACACATTCGTGATAAATTGATCGCAAAAGAATGTGATGAGTTAATTGCTTTTTGGGATGGTGAATGTGATGGAACAAAATACACAATTGATTATGCAGAACAGCTTGGAAAAACAATTGAGATAATTCAGGTTATAAATAATTAATGAAAAACGTAATAATAGGAATACACGGTTTAAAGAACAAGCCAAACAAAGATATCCTGGAAAATTGGTGGAAAAAATCTATTATTGATGGTCTTAAAAATATTGGCAGGCATAATATTGAGTTTGAATTTGAACTTGTTTATTGGGCAGATCTTGAATATGCCAAACCACTTGATCTAGAAATATCAGATTCTAAAGATCCTCTTTTTATCCAGCATCCATACACCTCTATTTGTAGACCTGAAGTATCTGAGAAAGAATCGAGAGTTAAAAAGAAGATCCTTGATACTATTGAAGAAGGTTTAGATAAATTAATTCTGCAGGAAAAAAAAATTAGTGGAATTGAAAAAATAGTAGATTCCACAATAAGAAGAATGTTTACAGATCTCGATATATATTATCACGGTTTTTGCAAAGTTGATAAAAACCATATTGCCAAGCATACTTTTAGAAGCAGATTATTAGAAGTTCTGCAAAAATATCAACACGACCGAATAATGTTAATTGGACACTCGATGGGGTCAATTATTTCATATGATACTCTCTTTGAGAATGTTTTTGAATTGAAAGTAGATACTTTTGTTACTGTTGGATCTCCACTTGGTTTTCCGCTGATCATCAAAAAAATATTAATGGAGCAGAAATTAGAAATAAATGTAAATGCAAAACCTCCAACTCCGGATAACATAATGACAAGCTGGTATAACTTTTCTGACTTGGATGACAAAATTACATTTAATTATGATCTTGCTGATGATTATTTACCAAATTTGCATAGTATTAAGCCGGTTGATGTTATCATCAATAACACATATGAATATAATGGACAAAAAAATCCCCACAAGGTTTATGGTTATCTCCAAAATGAAGCAGTAGCAAATATTATAGATGGTTTTTTAGCAAAACCGACGTCGCTCATCGCAAGATTTTTAAAGATGGTCAGATTATGAAGCAGGATTTCGTGCTCTTACTCATGCTTTTGATAACAACATTACTTTTTGCTCAGACTGCGGAGATAGACAGTTTGAGAGCCGTGATAGAACAAACAACAGGGATAGCATCAGTAGATGCCATCAATCAATTATCCAAAGTTTACTGGCAGGTAGATCTTGAACTTTCAATTGAAAACGGTAACATAGCCTTAGAACTTTCACAAAAGCTAAAATACAAAAAAGGTGAAGCCGAAGCGATAAAAAATATTGGTGGAGCCTACTACTTTCTTGGTGAATTTGATATCGCTGTTGAACATTTTATCGAATCTTTAGAGTTGCGAGAAGAAATTGGTAACAAAACTGATATAATTAATGCTCTGAATAATTTAGGTATTGTGCAGGAAAGCTTGAACAACCATGAACAAGCACTATATTACTATTTGGAATCAATGGATATTGAATCTGAAATAGGTAATAAAGATGGGATAGCTGGCTCATTAAACAATATTGGTATGGTTTATGAAAATTTATCTGA
>JAVCCD010000065.1 GCA_030765665.1 Candidatus Tenebribacter mawsonii
GAATGTAAAGGATATTAATAAAGAGAACAATTATCAATATCTTATCAATTCCAATTTTAGTCTTGAACATGGATTTCTCCTTTAACTCTATATAAAACTTTTTATTATTCCACCTAAACCAAAATTTCATAATCGAAAGGACAAGTTAAAATTATACTTGCACGTTTATTACGTAATTTCAAAGTGTTTTGCAGGAAACAGGAGAATTATTGTGAGAAAGAAACTATACTTGATAGATGGAACAGCATTTATTTACAGAGCGTTCTTTGCTTTCATTCGTAATCCACTTTATAATAGCAAAGGGCAAAATACCAGTGCAATTTTTGGTACGATAAACTCATTTATAAAACTGATAGAAGATTTTGATCCGGAACATATTGCCATTTCTTTTGATAGACGTGAGAAAACTTTTCGCCATAAAATTACAGATACTTACAAAGCAAATAGACCTCCAGCACCAGATGAACTCCATCAACAAGTTGAGCCAATTAAAGAATTTTTTGCATCTATTGGTTTGCAGGATATTTCTTTAGCTGGGTATGAGGCTGATGATACAATTGCAACTCTCGCTGAGAATTATAAAGATAAATTTGATATTGTAATTGTATCTGGAGACAAAGATTTTGCACAATTGGTTGATGATCAAGTTACGCTTTTTGACCCCAAAAAGAATATAACTATGAACACCGAAAGTGTAATAGAAAAATATGGAATCACACCAAAACAATTTATTGATTACCTGGCAATTTGTGGTGACAGTGCGGATAACATTCCGGGAGTTAAAGGGATCGGTCCCAAAGGAGCTTCTAAATTACTAAATGAATTTGAAACTCTGGATGGAATTTATGAGAATCTTGATAAAATAAAAGCTAAAGGGATTCTTGAGAAGCTAAACCAAAATAAAGCAGATGCATATCTTTCTAAGAAACTGGTCACGATAATTCGTGATGTACCTATTGAGGTTAAGAATGCAGAACTTAACTTTGATAAAGAAAAATTACAATACGGTATTGATTTCTTGAATGATTTTGAACTTTCATCAATCGCAAAGAAGATAAAAAAACTCTCTTCAGCAATCCCAAAAGTAGTGGCAGCAAAACCGAAAGAAATCTTGAGTTTTGTAAATGAATTTAATTTTGATGAAAGTGAAGCAGATTTAAAATATCAAACAATTCTTACAGATACAAAAGAGAGTTTTGCAAAATTATTAACATTATTAGATAAAGCTGAAGTAGTTGCGATTGATACAGAAACTACCTCCAAAGATCCGCATTTGGCTGAGTTGGTTGGAATTTCTATTTGTGCAGATATTAGCAGATCATATTATATTCCTCTTCAACATCAGATGGCACAAAATCTTGATCCTGAAAATGTTTTAACTCAATTAAAGGATAAACTCAAAGGCAAGATACTAGTTGCTCATAATTCCAAATATGACCTAACGGTATTTGAAAATGCAGGTTGGAAGATCGAAGAGAATATCTTCGATACGATGATCGCACACTATCTGATAAATCCAACTTTCAGACATTCACTGGCAAGTTGTGCTTTAGAGGAATTTGGACATGAAATGATACCCATTTCTGAGCTTATCGGTAAGGGGAAAAAGCAAATAACTTTTGATCTGGTTCCAACTGATCAGGCTGCAAAATACGCAGCTGGAGATGCTTATATAACCTTTAAATTATACAAGAATTATTTAGAAAAATTAAAGAAAAATGAGCTTTATGAATTGTTCCAAACTATTGAATTACCGCTGATCTTTGTTTTGGCTGATATGGAGAAAAACGGTGTATTCATAGATAAAGAGATATTAGCTGAATTTTCTAAACGAAATCAGAAAAACCTGGGTGAGCTGACAAAAGAGATCTTTGAAATTGCCGGATCACAATTTAATTTGAATTCACCACAACAACTTGCAAAAGTTCTTTTTGAAGATTTAGGAATTAAACCGGGGAAAAAGATAAAAACAGGATATTCTACAAATATCACGGTTTTGGAATCTCTGGCAAAAGAGCATGAGATTGCCAGACTTCTAATTGAATACAGGCAGGTCTCAAAACTTGAATCTACATATGTTTCTGCTCTTCCTGAACTGATCAATCCGAAATCGGGCAGAGTGCATTCGTCGTTCAATCAGACAGTTGCCTCAACCGGAAGGTTATCTTCTTCCAACCCGAATATGCAGAATATTCCTATACGGACGGAGATGGGAAGAGAAATACGGAAAGCATTTTGTGCAAATGATGATGATCATGTGATCTTGGCTGCAGATTACTCTCAGATCGAGCTGCGGATCTTGGCAGTTCTTTCCGGTGATGATAAGATGATAGATGCTTTTAATAATCAGCAGGATATACATAGTGAAACTGCCTGCATTATATTTGATGTTCCCAAAAATGAAGTTACACCTGATCAGCGGAGATATGCAAAGATCATTAATTTTGGTTTAATGTATGGAATGGGATCTTTCCGGATATCACAGGAACTCGATATTTCCAGACAGGATGCAAAAGAATTTGTAGAAAATTATTTCAATAAATTTCCCACGATCAAAGAATATCTGCATTCAGGAATTCAGCAGGCAACAATTGATGGATTTGTTTCAACTATCTATGGTAGGAAACTTTATCTGCCGGATCTATACAATTCTAATAAAATGTTGGCAGAAGGTGCAAAGCGTGTTGCAACTAATATGCCCATCCAGGGAAGTGCGGCGGACATTATCAAAGTTGCTATGATATCTTTACATGAACGAATTAAAAATGATCCGGATATAAAGATGATAATCCAGGTTCATGATGAACTGGTCTTTGAGATAAAAAAAGACAAACTGGAAAAGGCAAAAAAACTAATTATTGAAGAGATGGAAAAGGCAGTTCC
>JAVCCD010000200.1 GCA_030765665.1 Candidatus Tenebribacter mawsonii
AATTCATCCCACAAGAAAGGATTAGCTGCAGATATTTATACAAAAAATCATAAAATGAGATTGAAAATAATTGGAGGATTGATAAAAGCAGGATTTAAGAGAATTGGAATTGCAAAAAGTTTTATACATGTTGATATTGATAGAAAGAAATCAAATTGTCTTTGGTTGTATTGAGGATTTACGGGTTTCGAGTTTTGAAATTGTCACATCTTCCCTATTATTAATCCCCCTTTAATTCCCCCTTACAAAGGGGGACAAAAAGAAAAGGGGCTCGTTGAAAGCAGCCCCTTTGTGATGATCAATTTATTTAGTTGTAAAAAGCTAGTTTAAACTGATCACGCTCTGAGTGATTAATGGGATGATACTTTCTGATAGCTTCTCTCTGATATACAATTGATAATTGAGTGTAGATCTGAGTTGTTGTTGGATTCTCATGTCCGAGGATTTTTTGAACAGTACTAAGATGAGCACCCTGTTCCAGCATATGAGTAGCGAAGCTGTGCCGAATTGAATGAACTGTATATCCTTCAGTTTTAGCAAATTTCTTGATATATTTATTTAGAACTTCTCTTAGGCTATTGGTTGAGAAAGGTTTTCCAAACTTAGTAAGAAAAATAAATTTGGAATCCTCTTTTACAAATTTATGTCTGATCATTAAATATTTTGAGATTGCTATAATGGCCAATCTACCTATAGGAACACGACGATCTTTACTTCCTTTTCCATGGACAGTGAGTATTTGACTATCCAGATCTAGATCTGCAAATGTAATATTTACAACTTCACTGATCCGTAAACCAGAAGAATACAAAATTTCTAAAATTGCTTGATCTCTTAGACCAAATTTTGTTGATAAATCCGGAATTTTTAAAAGATCAAACATTTCTTTGATAGTGAAAACCTTTGGTAATTTAGTAGAGAATTTAGGGTGAATTAATTTCTTTGTAGGATCTTCATCGATGTGATGATATCTAACGCAGAATTTGAAAAATTCTTTAGTTGTTGAAATCTTACGTGAGATTGATCTGTTTGAAAGTTTGTTTTGATTTAACCAGGCAATGAATAACCGCATGGTTGTACGTGTAACAATATCAATTGAATTATATCCTAATTGTTCTGCTAGAAAATTGAATAACTGATCAAGATCCGATCTGTAGGTTTTTATTGTAAGTTTAGAGAGACCACGAGCAATTAAAAAATTCATGTAATCGTTTATTACTTCGACCATTTTGAACTCCTTATGGAGCAAATAGATAAACTATTACTTGCATAAAGTTTGAAGTATTGTAATTTATCTATGTGTGTCATACACTAGCTCCTTATTTGTTTAAGAGGTTATAGGGTCCCGGATGTTATCGCATCCGAGACCCTTCTTAATTTTCAAGCCGACCGGGTGATATTATACATGGTTATTGAATAAATAACCGTTAATAATGTTATAATCATATTGAATAGATGCACCTATCTTTTCATAATCAACAAAATTTTCCAGTTCTTCGGGAATATCATAATATCCGCCTTCTGCTGCCCAGTAGCCAAGGGCTGTGAGTTCATCGTTGCATGATTCCAATTTTGTGAGAAATGCATAATTGAAGGATTCAATGTAATCTGACAGACAATTATAATTTCCCAATGAAATAAAAGCATATAAGGCTTCTAAATCCCCTTCGAAATGTACAAGTTCATAAATATCTTCATCAATCGAGCTTTCGCTGATCAATGAATCTGGGATATCCTCGAAATCTTGGAACATGAATTCGGGATCATCTTCATCTTGATGAAGCTCACGACATGCCATATAGAATTCATAAAGATCATAATAATCTTCGAGATCCATCCACCGACCGAAAAGGCTGCCTTCGTTGTACTTTTTGAAAGTTCCTACGTATATTTTCATTTTTCCTCCTCTGCCCCATCCACCAGCGAAGCTAGTGGAATGGGACTTTCTTAATTTGTTTTGTGGACGAACATTTTTTTCCACCGCCCCCAAAAAAGAGCCGAAGGCTATGGGGTGATGGAATAAAAATATCTTAGAGGTTTGTTGTTATATCTTGGTAATATTGCTATGATTATAAGGGAGAACTGAGGATCTAAAGCTGCACATCTTTGAGCTTCTTTCTCTGGAGCAGTTTCCGATATTGGGGTGGAGGTCGGGTGGCTTCTCTGCTTGCACTTCTTGCTGGAGGTGGGAATAGGTCGGATAGTGGGCAGGCAGACAAGCTTTAGCGACTGAGTTTTTTTAATTTCAAAATGAAATTCTCCTTGCTTTAGCTACTTTTAAATAAAAAAACACACAAGCCTGACGGCAAGCGTGCCATGACATCGAAGGGATAACCTCCTGGAAAAAAGGATAAAAACTTAACTACGACTTTGAATAACGAAATGAGCCAAAAAGGGCGTGGCTTTTTGGTGAATACAAGTTAACCCGCTCTCTCACGCCGGAACAGGGTTAACGCCAGCTTATGACGGGCAAACCTTGCTTGCTCAAACCAAGTTTACATAATGAGATTATATGGTAGTAGCTCTCTTTCAACTTTGCTTTCAATTAAAACAGCAAATAAAAAAACACGATGTAAACTATCTGTAACTTACAAATGAACCACAAAAAAAGATAGTTTGCATAGGTTTTTTTGTGCTGTTTTCTTCCTGTTGGCTCTCACCTATCTTAGAATAGTTCGGGCAGAAGAAGAAATTTTGTATAAACGGAGCGGAATTACCACCGAAGTAAACTCGACAGTATGCGATGGCTTTAGACATCGGAGACTGTGAGACTGCATTGTATGA
>JAVCCD010000104.1 GCA_030765665.1 Candidatus Tenebribacter mawsonii
GTTTCTGCCATATAAGGTTCTTTCTCATAATTAAGTACTTTGGCAATATAGGTTTGAAGATTTGTAACTGAAGAGATGGATATTCGTCCTAAGAATACATCTTCCAAAGCATCGCCACCTTCCAGCTGACCATAAGGATGATCTCCCTCTGCATTGTAATAACTGATATAATAGGTTGGAAGACCATAAGAGCCGCCGACATCACCTACAAGACAAACAAATTCTGGCGGATCTTCCCAGGTATCATAAGCATTCTGGATATAGTTCTTGATTGTCGTTGTGGAAGTACCCGTTACGGCTGTACTGGCCAGAGAGACATTAAATCCTTTCTCATGTTTCCAGTCTGCTAAGTATTCTAAATTTGTTAATATACTTCCATCATTAGGATAGATGAAGAGATAACTAGGATCTTGATATTCTAATTCGCGCTCCAGGGTTGAATCATAATTTAAGATTGTTGCTCGATACAAAGGCTCAAAAAAACGGGATCTCTTACTCTCACGAACCTTAGGATTTATTCCACCTCTACCTGTTGCATTTACTGCAATATCTACATTGGTTAATATTCTCAACTCTTTAGTTAGCGGATCGTATTGGAAAGGGTTAACTGATACACTTACAACACGCTGATCTCTTAATATAACTGGTTCGCCTACTTCTACTATATTAGCTGGAAATACTGATCCGTTGGTATAATAATCTTCGTCTCTTACAAATTTGAAAGGTTTGCTCTCACTCTCTTTTTGTAATTCCTGAGTTGGATAGATAGTGATATTTCTAATAATCTCTTCTTCTATATTAATTATTTCAAAACTTACTGACCCTTCATCTGGGATTGCTATTAATCTGGTGAATTTAGGAAGATCAGGTTTACCTACATCAAGTGAGTTACCTTCTTTCCAATATGTGATCTTTTTATAATCTAGATCATTCTCTCTCACTGTTTCTATTTCATAACCGTTCAATGAAAAATTGACCTCTGTATATTCTTTACCGGATGATGCATGATCAAATACTTGCAAGCCTGTATTCGCATCGATTTCTACCCAAGCTGAATAAGCACTAACACTAAACAGTAAAACTAATAATAAGATGATAATTTTTTTCACATTTTCCTCCAAATTTTATTAATCAATTGAAATTTTATAAACACCCTGTCGCGTGGATGCATAAATTTTGTTATTATGTAAAACTGCTGTATATGTATAACCAATTATATCTGAATCTAAATTCCCGACTAAAGCGGGGTCTGTAATATCAGAAATATCATAAAGGTATACTCCACCATTATGACTTCCTAAAACCATATTGTTGCCTTCAATATCGATTGTATAGATGTATTCATTTGTTTCTTTTTGAACAACAAGTGTAGGTGCTGTTGTGTCTGTAATATCATAGACAGCAAAACCAGCTTGTCTTAGGGTCACTATTGCATAATTGTCAACTATCTTTACATCTAACACTTCTCCGTCTGTATCGGTTGTGCTGATGATGTTACCATTACTTTTGTTAACGATATGAAAGCCAAGTTGCTCAGCTGAAATATATATTCTGCTTTCATCTACATCAAAGCCTTCAATAGAGTTTTGGAAGTCATATAAAGTTGATCCTAACCAATATTCATCAAATCTTCCAAAATTATATCCTGAACCATTAGACCAGAAGACATCTGCTCCACCTTCTGTATTAACAGCAGATTGAAATTGTGCAATACCACTTGTATTTCCAGTATGTCTAAAAAGAAACGTTGGGTCTACTTTATCTGTGATATCAAACATTATAATTCCTTGATATGAACCGTATTGGTTATATACAAAAAGGAGGTTTTCATCTTCAACAGCAGAGATAGCACGAACGTTTTCAAACATTACTGGGTCAGTTTCTAAAATAAAACTTTCATGATGAGACACCAATTCATTAGTTGTAATATTAAATATCGAATAACCTGCCTGATCTTCAGCAATATACAAATGCGTATCAGAAATTGAGATATCTCTAGCGTAACCAAAAGTTTCAAATTTATGATCAATACTAAGTGATCCTTCTACAGAAGTAGGCTCACTTGGTTTTGCGCAACTAAGAATTAATAACAATACTGCCAACAAATTTAGTACCTTTAATATATTTTTCATAAGACCTCACATATTATTTTTTACTTCTATCTTAAATGCATTTTTTATTCCATACAATTCCTAAAAACATAGTTTTAAGATCATACATAATTAACCATTAATATTTATATAACAAAATTTGATTTACAAAACTATATTTTTCTAAGTAACCTGATACTAATCTATTTAATTTTATGATGTGATTTACTTCAAAACAAAATTCGAGTAATATTAAATTAGAAACTTTTCCCCAAAATGTTTTTCAATTTGTTTAAATAGTTAATGGTGGAGCATAGCGGGATCGAACCGCTGACCTCTACACTGCCAGTGTAGCGCTCTCCCAGCTGAGCTAATGCCCCATCCAACTTCGAAACTTGACATAACCTTTTTATAGTCAAGAATTTTTGTTTACAATATTCTATTAATTTTTATTTGAAAATAACTTTACTCGATGAACAAAAAAAAATTATTGGTGAAGGTCTGAAAAGACGGAGGATAAATGAAAAAATTTCTTTTTATCATAGTAGTATTAGCAATTGGAGTTCTTCTAATTGCACAAAACAGTTTAATTTTAGATATTAAAACATCCGGCAATGAAAACATTGAAACAGAACTGATCCGTTCGCTAATTTTATTTGAAGTTGGTGAGAATTACAACCCTGAAGACATCTCAGAATCAATAAACAATCTTTACCAACTTGGTGTTTTTAAAGATATCCAAATTGAAAGAGAAGAACTTCCACAAGGTCTTTCGTTATTGATATTTGTTGAGGAATTTCCTATAGTTGATCAAATTGAACTTTCTGGTAATAAAAAACTTTCCGACAAAAATATTCGTGATAAGATCAATTTGAAAAAGGGAAGTTACTGGTCACCCTTCCTTGCTTCTGAAGTGAGCAAAACCATTACAGATGAATATAAAACAAAAGGCTATCATTTAACTGAAGTTGAATTTAAAATTGAAGAGTTGGAAGGAAATCATATTTCAGTAAAACTGGATATTATTGAAGGCACTAAAGTTGCAATTAAAAGCATCAATATCCATGGCAATAAAGAAGTTCGAAGTAAGAAACTTCTAGGAAAAATGAAAACAAAAAAGGCGAGCCTTTTCAGATCTGGAAAATTTGAGAAAGAAAAATTCTCTGAAGATTTGAACATACTTATCAGTTATTATAATCAAAAAGGATATATTGATGCACGAATACTCTCATGGGAAAAGAAACTAGTTGAAGATAGCTTCATGATAGATATTTATCTAGTTGAAGGGAATCAATTTTTCTTTGGCGATGTAATGGTAATGGGAAATGAAAGATTTACAGAGGAACTTATTGTCTCTCAATTTAAATTTAAAGATAATGAGGTTTTCAATCTTGAAAAGTTTAACATGCAACTTGGTTCCGTTACAAATATGTATTATGAAGAAGGTTACATTTATGCCGGTTTTGATCACGAATTAGTAAAATCTGATAAGATAATAAATATTCAATTAAATATTAATGAAAATAATAGGGCAAAAGTTAGGAAAATCTCTATAGTTGGGAATCGTAAAACTAAAGAAAAAGTAATCCGCAGGCAACTTGTCATTTATCCTGGAGACTATTTCCAACAATCTAAAATCATGAAAAGCCAGCAGAACATTTATAATATGGGATTTTTTGAACCTGATTTGCATTTGAGTAATCCTGATGTTATTAACCAACAAGGTGATGTTGATCTGGTAATTAATGTAAATGATAAAGTATCTGGTAGTGCTAATGGTGGTATTGCTCTGAACAGTCAAGACGGACTTGTAGGTCAACTGGCAGTTTCTCATAATAATTTATTAGGAAACTCCTGGCAAAGCGGCGTAAAATGGGAATTTGGAACAACAACATCTAACTTCAGTTTCAATTTTACTAATCCGTATTTCTTAGATTCTTCCACTCTTATTGGAGCTGATGTTTATCTCACTACCAAAGAGTGGGATACTTATAAAGTAAAGACTAATGGAGGTTCAATTAGGCTTGGGCATCCTCTGGGATTTCTTAACTACTCAAAATTTGTAGGAAGTTACTCATATTATTCTAAAAAATATTCCGTCTTGGAAGGGCATGAGGATGATGCATCTGATATTCTGGTTGAACTTGATGAGGGTGGCTGGCAAAATACAAGTTCTATCTCTTTGAGCTTTTCAAGAGACCACCGTGATAATATTTTCTTCCCCACTTCTGGATCTAATTTTACTTTGTACAATGAAATAGCCGGTGGACCTTTGCAGGGAGATTTCAATTTTTTCAAACAGATAGCACAGGTTAGCTGGTACACAAAAACAATCTGGAAACTTGCATTGAGAACAAAATGGCGATTTGGTTATGTTACTGGTTATGGTGGCAAAGAAGCTCCACCAGATGAGAGATTTTATCTTGGCGGAACTGGAGCAGATGGGATTCGTGGATATTCAGATCGTTCGATTGGACCATCAGAAGGTGGATTGAGAGAGATAATATTCTCAACCGAGTATAGTGCTCCTATCGGTAGCGATCAAATAGTGGGATTGTTATTCTTTGATACCGGAAATTGTTATAACAGACTAGAAGAATTCAATTTCTGGGATATGAAAAGCGGTGCTGGAATTGGTATTCGTATTCAAAGTCCATTCGGTCTTATCGGGTTTGACTACGCTCACAATTTCGAAGATAAATTGTGGGAACCTCATTTCCAGTTTGGAACTACATTCTAGAAATAAAGATTTATGGAAACCGCAATTTGATTCAAGCTACAGAGCTCAGAATCCATTAACTTAAAATCTAAATGATCTCTCCAACATGATTTCATGTGGATTTACTTCTTTAAAAGGTAATATTTTGTATTTATATAAAATTCTGAATTTGAACGGTAACTGATATCTCAATGAAAATTCATGAAATACACCCATCTCAGATTGTAAGGCAATATCTTGTAATTTTTCTACTCTAATCATTGGAATGCTCCTTTTTATTAAGTTCTTATACGAAATCAATATTAAAATAGGAGCATTTCTTTTCAACACATTTCTGCAGTTATTTTTACGGATTAGTTACTTATTTCTAAAGATAGTTACGAATCAATAATTCCTGATTTCTCGGGGGATGGGTACA
>JAVCCD010000172.1 GCA_030765665.1 Candidatus Tenebribacter mawsonii
CTTGACAGATATAAAGCTATTATTGATAAGTTTCCGATAGTAAAGAAAGATAATTATAGCGTGGAAGTAAAGTTTATTGAGGTGAAGGTTTGAATCCTCTGCTGTCTCCTTTGAATCAAAGGAGAACATAAGAAAAGCAAGGAGAAATTCCCCTCTTGAGAGGGGTGCGACTTAAGTCGCGGGGTGCGACTTAAGTCGCGGGGTGTGTTCTCTCGTTACGAAGTTAAACTTCGTAATGCGAATGTATGAGAAGTTAAACTTCGCTTTCAATTATGTTCACAAGTTCAAGTTGCAAACAAGGATAAAATTTCGTTCCCAAAGCCTCTTTGGGAACAAAAAGATGCAGCAAAACCCATGTTTCGTAAAAGATTCAATCGCTGATTGAATCATGATATTTTCCTTCTCCTCGATAGGAGAAGGTGTCTGACCACACCAGTGTGGTTCAGACGGATGAGGTCGATAATATAAATAGGAGAAAATAAATATGAGTAAATTAATGGTAAGTGTTTCGGGAATACGTGGAATATATGGTGAGAGCTTAACAGCTGAGATTGCATTGAAATATGCTGCACATTTTGGAGTGTTTTCAGGTCGGGAAAAAATAATTGTTGGAAGAGATTCTCGCGTAACCGGACCTGCTATGTTCAATGCTGTAACAGCCGGTTTAATGTCAGTTGGTTGCGATGTTGTTGATATTGGAGTTGTTTCCACTCCAACAGTTCTTCTGGCAGTAGAGGAAAGTGATGCGATGGGTGGAATTTCTATTACGGCCTCACATAATTCTGCTGAATGGAATGCCATGAAATTTATTGGAAAGAACGGAATGTTTCTCTTCCCTGAGAATGCTAAAGCTCTTGTATCATCTTTCCAGAATGAAGTTGATTATATTGGTTGGGATAAAATTGGAAAATTAAGTAAAGACGATAATGCAACTGAACGACACATAAACAAAATCATGAATATTTCTTATTTGAATATTAATGAGATAAAAGCAAAGAAATTCAAAGTGGTTATTGATTCTGTGAATGGTGCAGGTGGTTTAATTTCACCTAAACTTCTAAAAGATTTTGGCTGTGAGGTTATTGAATTAAATAGCGAACCAACTGGAATTTTTGCTCATACACCAGAACCATTGAATAAAAACCTTACACAATTAGAGAAAGCAGTTAAGGAACATAATGCAGACATTGGTTTTGCAACTGATCCAGATGTTGATCGACTGGCTATTGTAGATGAAAATGGAAATTGCCTAGGCGAGGAGTTAACACTTTTACTCTCAGAGAATTTTATTCTTTCCAAGATAAAAGGTGATATTGTAACAAACCTATCATCCTCGATGGCTTCAGAAGATATTGCTGAAAAATTTGGTGTGAAAATTTATCGTACAAAAGTTGGTGAGATCAATGTTGGGAAAATGATGATGGAAATAAATAGTCCGGTTGGTGGTGAAGGGAATGGTGGTATTATCTGTCCTGAAGTTCATTTTACAAGAGATGCACCAGCAGGAATGGCTGTGATTCTGGGTTATTTAGCAGAAAGTGGAAAAACAGTTTCTGAGTTAGCTAACCAGATTCCAAAATACTATTTTGCTAAAAACAAGATTAAGGTCGATCCTTCAAAATTGGATAATATTATGGCTAAAGTTCCTGAAATCTTTGCGGATTATGAGTTAAATACAACTGATGGAATAAAAATTCTTGGAGATAAATTTTGGATTCATATTCGCAAAAGTGGAACTGAACCTATAATCCGTGTTTATGTGGAAAGTGAAACAGCTGAGAGATCTGAACAGATCTGTGAAGAAACAATTGAGAAATTGGTGGGATAGGAATCCCTTGCAATTCCCTTTTATACGGAACTTAGTTCCTAAAAGGGAAACGTAGAAAAGCAGGAGGATTTTATTCTCGTTTCCAAAGCCCCCTTTGGGAATGTAACGAAGAAGCAAAACCCAAGTTTTGCAAAAGCGAGCCAACTACTCGCTTTACATAGGCTATAGGAGCCAAAATGAACGATAAAGGAATAAACAATCTCAGCATCCAAACCAGAGTTGAAGAATTAAATGATTTTGCTCTTCTTCACAAATATTTTGGTAATTTAGCATTCAAGGCAATTCAGAAAAACAATTTTTATTCCGGGTTTACAATAGGAATGGAAAGGATCACAATATTACTGAAAGAAGATAACTTCAACATCGAAGCTTTCCAAAGTAATCCAATTGAAGGAGTTCGTAAATTTATTCATGGTTATTTTGCTGATCG
The DNA here is from genome assembly GCA_030765665.1 of Candidatus Tenebribacter mawsonii. Taxonomy (GTDB): domain Bacteria; phylum Cloacimonadota; class Cloacimonadia; order Cloacimonadales; family TCS61; genus Tenebribacter; species Tenebribacter mawsonii. The sequence goes on from JAVCCD010000172.1 coordinate 2,259, forward strand.
TGGTGGAAACATGCCAGACATCTGGATTGAAGGCAACACGGTTTATTTGGAAACTAAGATCTGTAAAAACTGCCTGACTATAGAAGCAGAAAAACTGGCAGAACAATGTCATGAAGATGTTTGCGCAATTTATTGCCGTACTTTTGCCAAAGGAATTGTTTCTGTTCTGGAAGACTTCTTTCCGGAGATAGTCATAAATTTCTACAATGTAAGTTCACGACGTGATGGTAAAGAAAGTGATTGCAGGGAAGCATTTCAAATCCTCTCACCCAAACGGACTGAGAACCCAAAATAATATTATGGAAGAATAATTATGAAAAAAGTTTTTTTGATTTTATTGTTAGCTGTATGGATTACAAATATTTTTGGAAAACAACCAACAGACAGTGCCTTTTCTTATAAGACATATATTCACAATGATCCCAATATTCCCATTTATGAAAAATCTAATAGCTTCTTGAATGATTATCGTGTAAATCAAACTATCCAACAAACCATTCGTTGGGCAAATATTGGAGCAGGTATTGGTGTTAGTGCAGCTCTTATATTTGCACCAGATGATGACTACGGATTAGCTCCTTTGGCATTTGGTCTTTTGGGAACTACATTAGGAGTTATCGGAGGAC
>JAVCCD010000193.1 GCA_030765665.1 Candidatus Tenebribacter mawsonii
GCTGAAAGAAGCAGGAGGCGGTAATTATTTTGAGGAGCTTTTGGCACGTATTCGTGATATTCGATCAAGCGAAAAAGTATTTTGGCGCAAGGTGTTGGATATTTATGCAACAAGTATAGACTACGACCCCAAAACAGAATAATCTGCACTAGTATTCAAAACCATCCAAAATAAGATGCATTGGGCAAGTCACGGAGAAACAGCAGCAGAAACAATTTACAGAAGAGTAGATTCTGCTAAAGAGCATATTGGTTTAACTAACTTTAAATACGAAATACCTTCCAGAAAAGAGATCGAAATTGCTAAGAATTATCTTAATGAAGATGAACTGAAAATATTGAACCGAATGGTTACAGCATTTTTAGAAATTGCAGAAATTCAAGCTTTAGATCGCACTCCAATGTATATGGCAGATTGGATCAAGCAGTTAGATATTTTTCTAAAAATGACAAATAAGGATATTTTACAACATCCTGGGACAGTTTCACATAAGCAGGCTTTAGAAAAAGCTCATTACGAGTATGAAATTTATAAAGAACAAGTAAAAAACCGAATATCTCAAGTTGAAAAGGAATTTATAAAGCAAATTGAAGACACTACAAAAAGGCTGAAAAAATGAGTAACAATCTTTTTCCTCCACGCCCATCTTCCACGCCAACAATTTATGCTTATCAAATCTTAGGTGCAGAAAATAGACGAGGATTACTTAAAGTTGGTTTCACCAATATAAATGCACAAGAGCGAGTAAAACAGCAATTACAAACCGCAGGTTTAGAATACAACATTGTAATAGAAGAATCAGCTATGCGTAATGATGGATCCGGTTTTTCTGATCATGAAGTACATCGTCAGCTAAAAAAAGATGGTTTTATTAATACCGACGGAGAATGGTTCAGATGTGAAGTCTCAGATGTTAAATCTGCTATAATTGCAGTTCGGGATGGTGAAGATAAAAATAGAGAAAGAATCCATAACTTTAAAATGCGACCTGAACAACAAGAAGCAGTAAACAAAACTTATCAACATTTCTTTGATTTCAAAAATAAAGAGCCTAATAAAACTCCTCATTTCTTGTGGAATGCCAAAATGCGATTCGGTAAAACTTTTGCATCATATCAATTAGCATTAAAAATGAATTGGAAGAAAGTTTTAGTTCTTACTTTTAAACCTGCTGTACAAAGTGCTTGGGAAGAAGATTTAAATACTCACAAAGATTTTGGAGGCTGGCAGTTTATTTCAAGAGCTGGTCTTGAATTTAATGAAGCCGATGAGAATAAACCATTTGTATGTTTTGGATCATTCCAGGATTATCTCGGTAAAAATTCTGCTGGGGGTATTAAACCAAAAAATGAATGGGTACACTGCACAAATTGGGATTGTGTAATTTTTGATGAATACCATTATGGTGCTTGGCGAGAAAATGCTAAAGAACTTTTTGAAAGTGAAGAAAATGAACTAGTGATGGAGATGGGTAATGTCAAAGAATTTGATGAAGAAATTTTACCGATCACTACAGATCATTATTTGTATCTTTCAGGCACACCATTTAGAGCCATAGAATCTGGTGAGTTTATTGAAGAACAAATTTTCAATTGGACTTATTCTAATGAACAAAAAGCAAAAGAAGAATGGAGTGGTGAAAATAATCCTTATGCTTCTTTACCACGAATGGTACTGCTAACATACAGAATGCCTGATGATATTAGAGATATAGCTTTGGGTGGAGAATTCAACGAGTTTGATCTAAATACATTTTTCAAAGCAAAAGGTAGTGGTAATAAAGCAAAATTCATCTATGAAGATGATGTTCAAAAATGGCTGAACTTAATTAGAGGGTCACATTTAGCAACCACATTAGATAATTTAAAACTCGGCGCAAAAAAACCACCAATGCCCTTCTCAGATAGTCGATTGCGAAATATTTTGAATCATACCTTTTGGTTTTTGCCAAGTGTTTCAGCTTGCTATGCAATGAGAAATTTAATGGAACAAAGACAAAATAATTTCTATCATGAATACAACATTGTTGTTGCTGCAGGAAATAGTGCAGGCTTAGGTGTTGAAGCTTTACCACCAGTTTTTAAAGCGATGGGAGAACCATTAAAATCTAAAACCATTACGTTATCTTGCGGTAAATTAACAACTGGAGTCTCTGTAAAACCATGGTCAGGTATTTTTATGCTCAGAAATTCTTCGAGCCCAGAAACTTATTTCCAAGCCGCATTCAGAGTTCAAACACCCTGGACTGTAAAAAATCCAGATGGTAAATCACCAAATGAAACAGAGATAATGAAAAACGAATGCTATGTTTTCGATTTTGCACCCAACAGAGCATTATCTCAAATCGCAGATTACAGTTGTCGCCTTAATTTGAGTGAATCTAATCCCGAAAAAAAGGTTGCTGAATTTATTCATTTTTTACCAATTCTTGCTTATGATGGAAGTTCAATGAAGCAAATTGATGCAAGAGGTGTACTTGATATTTCAATGAGCGGTACAACTGCAACCTTGCTGGCAAGAAGATGGGAAAGTGCATTGCTTGTAAATGTTGATAATGAGACCTTACAAAGATTGATGAGTAATGAAAAAGCTATGGAAGCATTGATGAGTATTGAGGGCTTTAGAAAATTAAACAAAGATATTGAAATAATTATTAATAAATCGGATGCAGTAAAAAAAGCCAGAAAAGATGCAAACGATAAAGATCTTACAAAAAAAGAGAAAAAGAAACTCACTGACGAAGAAAAGGAATATAAAAGCAATAGAAAGCAAATTCAGGAAAAGCTTATCAAATTCGCTACCAGAATTCCAATTTTTATGTATCTCACAGATTTCCGTGAAAAAAGTCTTAAAGATGTAATTACTCAATTAGAACCAGGTTTATTTAAAAAAGTAACTGGATTAAGCGTAAAAGATTTTGAGATTTTAGTTAGTCTTGGTGTGTTTAATAGCTCTTTAATGAATGATGCCGTTTACAAGTTCAAACGTTATGAAGATGCAAGCCTTGAATATATTGGAATTAACAAACATGAAGGTGAAGATATTGGGCTATATGATACTGTTTTAAGTTCTGAAGATTATATGGAGATTGTTGAGAATGAATAGTATAATATTAATCCAATGTAACTTGAATGTTAAAACACCGATAAAGAAGACTAGCCCTAACAAACGTGCCCACAATCAGCAAGAAGATCAGCAAGAAGAGCACCGCACACTCCAATCATTAAGTGAAATAAATTATAATAATTAGGAGTAAAATATGAACATTGAAACAATAAAAAATTTGTTAAGTATAAACGAATTACAGGCGCAATTGGTTGCTGCTGCAGGAGTTTTGCTGTTATCTTTCATATTATATTTAATAACAAAAAATATATTGCTGAAAGTGATCCTGAAATTAAGTAAAAAAACAAAAACACTTTGGGATGATAAATTAATGGAGCGAAAAGTTTTCGATAAACTGAATTACATAATTCCAGTATTGATCATATATTTTTCAGCGAGTCTGTTCCCCATTTTCAAAGTTATGATAGAAAGATCCACCAAGACACTTATCGTCTGGTTTACTGTTATGGCAGCTTCTTCATTCCTCTCTGCAGTGAATGATATTTATCTTACATATAAAACCTCCCGAGACAAACCCATAAAAGGTTATTTGCAGATTGTTAAGATATTCTTTTTTATTATAGGTTTTATTGTTGCGCTGGGAATAATACTCGGTAAATCACCCTGGATTTTCGTGAGCGGATTAGGTGCGATGACAGCTATCCTGCTGCTAATATTCAAAGATACGATCCTCTCACTTATTGCCAGCCTGCAAATTTCTTTCAATGATCTGGTAAAGGTTGGAGATTGGCTTTCCGTTCCGCAGTATAATGCTGACGGAGATGTTATAGATATTGCCTTGCACACAGTTAAGATCCAGAATTGGGATAAGACCATTTCGGTAATTCCCACTCATAAATTGATCGATGGAACTTTTAAGAATTGGCGTGGAATGCAAGATTCAGGTGGAAGAAGAATAAAGCGAGCTATAAATATTGATATTTCCAGTATAAAATTCTGTGATGATGCAATGCTTAAAAAGTTTGAGAAATTCGAACTTCTGCAAAATTACTTTACTTCTAAAAAGAAAGAGATTTCCGAATATAACACAGTCAATAAAATAGATACGACCGAATTGATAAACGGACGTAATCTCACCAATATTGGAACCCTGCGAGCTTATATCAGTGAGTTTTTGAAACATCATCCAAACGTAAAGAAAGATATGACTTTCCTGATCAGGCAATTAGCTCCTGGTTCTTCTGGTCTTCCCATTGAGATTTATGTTTTTGTTAATGATATCGAATGGGCAAATTACGAAGCGATTCAAGCTGATATTTTTGATCATATCTTAGCTGTTGTGCCGGAATTTGATCTAAGGATTTTTCAGTATCCTTCTGGATATAGTTTTTTGAAGTAATGAAAGAAGATTAACACAGAGACACGAGATACCAAGAGACAGGAAACAGAAAAACAAAAGTAAATCGCTCTTGAAAATGTCAGTTTTGGTTATCAGTTTTAGTTGCATTTTCTGTCGACGTTGTGGGTGATTAAATGATTTTTCAGACGACAAAATTTATATAATGTAAACTTCATTAACTATCATTTTATATCACAAATTCTTCTCTAAATGAATTTAAGGAATATTTGACGAAATAACAGTCAAAACCACAACTAATCTCACAACGTTTCAGAATTTCACATATTTTTTGAGTTGGCTAAAAGTCATGTTAGCAATAGATTGAACATATAAAATGGCACGCCCGAGAGGATTCGAACCCCTAACCCCCTGATCCGTAGTCAAGTACTCTATCCAATTGAGCCACGGGCGCACGTATGTGTTAATCCAATTTTTACACTTTTTATGTCAAGATATTTAAGCCCTCTATTTGTAATGTTAGCCCCCTCAAGTTTTATCATATATACTTGACATCCAGAGCACTACATTTTATCTGCAATAAATTTTATGAGGTTGAAATGAAGAAAAAAATTTTAATAGTTACAACTGGTGGAACTATTGCAATGAAGCATAATAGTCCATTCGGTGTGGTCCCAAATGATGAGTTTGCTGAACATTTACGTTCTTTCCCGCAATTAGATGAAGTTGCTGTTATAGATGTTTTTGAATTTTCTAATATACCAAGTCCTTTTATGAATCCAGTTATAATGTTAGAATTAGCCAAAACTATCGATAAAATGATCACAGATTATGATGGAGCTGTTATAACTCATGGCACTGATACCTTAGAAGAGACGGCGTATATGTTGGATCTGATTCTAAAAACTAATAAGCCGGTAATTTTTACAGCTGCTATGCGAAGCAATTCCGAGTTAGGACTTGATGGACCTAGAAATATTGTTGGTGCTGTACGAGTTGCAGCATCAGAGCAATCATCTAATCGTGGAGTATTAGTTGTAATGAATGATGAGGTTGATTCAGCTCGTGATGTTGTGAAAACCGATTCCAGTAAAACAGATTCATTCATAAGTCCTTCACTTGGTCTCTTAGGAGTTGTCGATCCTGATAGAATAATATTTTATCGAAGATTAGAAAAACTTGAAAAAATACTTACGGATTCAATTGAGCCTAACATAGATTTGATAAAGTGTTGTAGTGGAATGGATGGTAGATTTATTGATGCTTCTATTAAAAATGGTGCAAAAGCAATTGTAGTGGAAGCATTTGGAAGAGGAAATGTACCAAAAACAATTTTACCATCACTTGAAAATGCAATCAAAAAAAATATAATTATTGTTCTCGTTTCCCGAACTTATACCGGACGTGTATTAGCAGAATATGGTTATGAAGAAGGAGGATTATTCCTCCAAAAAAAAGGTGTAATATTGGGTGGAGATCTAAAAGGACCAAAGATGCGGATAAAACTAATGGTTCTTTTTGGGAAATACGGAAACGCTACCGATGTAAAAAAATATTTATTAAATAATAAGGAAAACTAAATGTTAAACATTCTTGAAATGATGAAGCAATATTTTGCTCATCACATCATTTTCAGTGCTGGATTACTGCTTATTGTCGGATACATTTTCGGGCAACTAGCTGAGAAAATTAAACTACCTACAATCACAGGTTATATCCTCGCAGGTGTCTTTATCGGAAGTTCAGGATTAAAATTGATCCGACACGAGAACATGGAAATATTATATATACTATCGGAGATAACACTTTCTTTTATCGCTGTTATTATTGGTGGTGAATTTTCATTTTACAAACTCAAATTATATGGCAAAAAGATCCTCATTCTTACTCTTACACAAATGTTCCTAACTTTCTTCCTTGTTTCATTTGGCCTTTTAGCAATTGGATTCTCTAACTATATTGCCTTTGTTCTTGGTGCTATCTCAGCTGCAACTGCTCCTGCAGCAACTGTGGTAATAGTGGAAAAACTAAAAGCAAGAGGCAAATTTGTAGATTACCTATATGGAATTGTTGCTCTAGATGATGCCGGAACAGTAATTCTATTTTCAATTGCATTCGCAATTTCCGGTTCGATGATGGGAGATGTTCAAGTAAGTATTTCACATTCCGTTATTCATGCATTTAAAGAGATTATCATTTCAATAATTCTTGGAGCAATAAGTGGTCTTGTAATCCATTTTGTAACAATAAAAAAACGTAATTTGAATGAGATCAAAATCATCTCTCTTGGTATCATCTTCATTACTACTTCAATTGCTATAAGCCTGCATTTATCACCACTAATTGCAAATATGGCATTGGGTATGCTAATAATTAATATGAACAAAAAGAATGCACGAATTCTTTTTTCATTTGAGCCAATGACACCGCCTTTATATGCTATTTTTTTTGCAATTGCTGGTGCAGAATTAGATATCTCCGTTTTTGCCGATCCTATAATTCTCTTAGCTGGTATTGTTTATATAGTTTTAAGATTTGCCGGAAAGTATTTTGGAATATTTATTAGTGGTTTCGCATTGAGGATAGATAAGAATGTAAGAAATTATCTTGGACTAAGCCTGCTTCCACAAGCTGGTGTTGCAATTGGGTTAATGTTGTTTGTGCAAGCCTCACCGATAATTCAACAGACAACTCCTGAGATCCAAAACGAAATTGCTCAGATGACAAACATCATTTTAATGTCTGTTTTTGTTAACGAAGTTATCGGACCACCACTATCCAAATTTGCTATATTAAAAAACCTGAAAAGGAGAAAGTAATGGAATTCTCGGAAATTGTTAAACTTGAATGCTGTGAAGCTGATTTCTCTGCAAATAATAAAACTGATGCTCTACATAATATTGGAAAACTTCTAAAACGATGCAGAGAATTTAGGAATATCGAAGAAGATATAATTTTCAATGCTCTTAAAGAAAGAGAAAATATGGGAAGTACAGGATTTAGTAGAGGTATTGCTATTCCCCACTGCCAGCTCGAAGGTATTGATCATTTTATAATTGCTTTAGCGATCTGTAAAAAAGGTATTTATTTTGATTCTCTTGATAAAAAAAAGTCTAAGATATTTATTACTATTGTTGGACCAAAGGGTGACAGAAACACTCATCTAAAATTGTTAGCACAAGTTTCTCAGATCTTAAAGGAACCTGGTGTCGCAGATGAAATGTTGCACTCTACAACAAAGATCGGTCTTTATGAAGAATTCCTCCGCAATACAAATGATATTGAAACAATCACAAAAAAGGGAAAGGAAGTTTTGATGATGCTTACGGTTAAAGAAGAAAGTATCATGCAGGACATTACAGAAGTATTTGTGGAATATGGAATTCAAAATTCCATCATATTAGAAACACACAGCATGGAGAATCTACTATCCAATACTCCTCTTTTTATGGGATTTTTCAATTTCACATCAGAAACCAATGCACTAACAAAGATCATTCTGGTTAAGTTAACAAAAGATCATATTAATGCATTAATAAAGGGACTAGAAGATGTTTTTGGTGATTTAGACACATATTCTGCACTTAGTATAATTGTTTTAGATATCTTCTTCTCAAAAGGAATCATGTAATGAACAGGTTTGATGAAATTATTGATAGAAAAAAAACTAAATGCTATAAATGGGACTATAATAAAGAAATCTTTGGAAAGGAAAACCTTATTTCGATGTGGGTTGCCGATATGGATTTCCAAACTCCTCCCAAAGTTCTGGAAATTCTTCAAAAACGTGTTGACCATGGTATTTTTGGGTATACTGGCTTAACTGAGTCTTTCTATACTTCCATAATAAATTGGATGAAAGATAGATTTAATTGGAATATAAAAAAAGACTGGATTGTAACGACCCCTGGAATTGTTCCGGCAATAAATTTTGCAATACAGACTTATACAAAAAAGGGTGAGAAAATTTTAGTTCAAACTCCAGTTTATTATCCATTTTTTACATCAATAGAAAATAATGATCGTAAATTAGTCGTTTCTGAACTCAAACTTATTGATAATCATTATGAAATGGACTTTACTGATCTTGATAAAAAGTTATCTGATAATGTTAAAATGATGATATTATGCAGCCCACATAATCCTGTATCCAGAGTTTGGAAACTTGATGAATTGCAAAAACTCTCTGAATTGTGTCTGAAGTATAATGTACTTCTTATCTCTGATGAGATTCACTCTGATTTAATTCTTAGTGGCAATAAACACATCCCAATACCAACCATCTCTAAAGAAATATCAGATTATTCATTAACTATGTTCGCTCCTAGTAAAACCTTTAATGTTGCTGGTTTATCATTGTCTTATGTGATAATCCCTAATAGAAGAATTAGAGCCAAATTCCAATCAACTCTTCGTAGTCTTGGTCTTCATGGTGGGAATGTTTTTGGGATAGAAGCATTGGAAGCATCCTATTGTTTTGGTCATAATTGGTTAGAAGAATTACTGCTATATATTGAAGATAATTATACTCTTGTCCGCCAATACTTGCATAATAATATTCCACAGATTAAAGCAATTAAAATGGAAGGAACGTATTTGTTGTGGTTGGATTGCACAAAACTTGGATTGTCACAAAAAGAGATAGTTAGCTTCTTCATTAACAAAGCTGGTTTAGCATTGAATGATGGAGCTAAATTCGGCAAAGGTGGAAAAGGCTTCATGCGTATGAATCTCGGTTGTTCGAGAGAATTGATTAGACAAGCTTTAAAACAATTGAAATTAGCTGTTAATAACTCTCTGTAATTTACCCATTGCATAAAAAAAGGGACCCAAAATTAGGATCCCTTAATTTTCTTTAATTTGTTTTAATGTATATCATCGTATAGGATATTATCCCAAACTTCCCAGACACCGGGTTGCTCTCCTTCATTGTATATTCCTTCCCAATCTCCTTCAGTTCCTACTGAGGATCCATCACCATTTGTATCTCCACCATATTCATCATCTTTGTAGGAAGTAAACCAGACTCCATTTGCATCCCAATTGATTAGATTGTTTCCTTGATAAAGTATTGAACCTCCATCAAATTTTAAAACGACACCACTAGCAAGAGTAAGCTCATTGCCAGGGGTAATAACAATGCCGAGATATAGGAAAGCAAAAGGTACTTCAGTTTCTTGCCACTCAATATTTTCAGAAATGTAGTTATTACTTCCATCGTAACCTATGAAAATTGCATTAAATTCATTATTGACAGACTCGTTACCAGGCTCATGGAAACTATTTGAATACCCAAAAAACAATCTAAACAAATCTTAAGTCAAAATATTATTTTTTAATACTATGTTTCTAAGTAAGTTATAAACCTTTCCATTGGAATTTTTGTAAATTAATCTTGTCTTCCATAACATTAATTCCTTCACTTTGCAACATAGATTTTTGCATTTCAAATCCATCACCAAATTTTAATGATATCGTTCCATGCGAATTAATTACACGATGCCATGGAAGCTCATGTTTTTCGGAAGACGAGTGAAGGATCCTTGAAATTTGTCTCGCAGCTTTATTGTTACCAGCGAGTGTTGCTATTTGACCATAAGTGGCAACCTTTCCTGACGGAATTTTTTTTATGATCTCGATTACCCGTTTACTGAAAGGTAAAATCATTATGACTCCTCACCCCTTTCCGAAGCTTCCACCAAAGAAAATCTTTCAACTGAGATTCGGAAAATTATTGAGTTAAAACTTTCCGAATCTTACGTTTAAGAATCCCTCTACAAGAAGCTTCGGAAAGGCTGTAATTTTTCTTTCATAAATCATGTTACACTACTTTAAACTGTCACTAAAAACGTGAAATCACACTAAGAGAATTGTAATAGTGTTTCTTAGTGAGCTTCGTGACTATTTTTTTAACTCCTAAAATTAACTTTCCAACTGCAATTTGTTATTTAGCAGAGCTTTTACCGGAGCCAATCCTGTTACCTTACCTTCATGAATTGCTTTTAGAATTGTACCACCGCCAGAGAAGAAGTAGTAATTTGGGTCATCTACAGCTTTGATGTATTCACCAGGTAATAGTGAACGGAATTCCTGTAAAGTATCACCACCACCATACATTTTATTAGCTTCTTTATTCTCATCAATAAGAGTGTACATTTTTTTTGTACCATCACCAAAGTGTGGAGTGAAACCCATAACCGCATTCACAAAAATGCTTTTAGCTTCTAACACAACTTTTATAATTTCAGGAACATCAAAAGATGATTCATGAACATCCAGAATGTAATTTAATTTAGTTCCTGATTTCAATTTTCTTACATCATGAATTCTATATTTACCTTCAACTTTGCCTTCTAATGTATCTGACTCCACAATAAATGGTGGTTCAATAAGCTTACCAGGGTATTTTTTTGAAAGCTCAAAAAACTCTTTAGCAATTTTGATTTCCTGAGTTGCAATTCCTTTAATCTCTAAATCGTATTTCACACTGAGATACGCATTGTAAATAACACCACCCAACATTAAATAATCAACTTTTTCTAAAAGTGAGATCAATGGATCTATTTTTGTATCGAATTTCGAGCCTGCGATTATGGCAAGCATTGGATGATTAGGGTTATATATTTGATCAAGATTTTCGATTTCATGTTGCATTAAGTAACCTGCATAAGAGGGTAGATGTTCTGTTACACGTACGGTAGAAGTATGTGGTTGCCAAGAACCGAAAGCATCATTCACAAAAACATCTGCCAGTCCTGCTAATTGTTCTCCAAGTTTTTCAGCATCTTGTCCATAAGCCTCTTCACCTTTAAACCAGCGAATATTTGGTAGATAAATACCATCGATCTCACCTTTTCTTAATCTCTTAATTAGAAGGTTAACACCTGTATCTATTCCAATATACCCACCATTTACTTTATCTTCTTTAAAATCCGGTACAATAAAGTTAGTATACAGTTTATTAGAAAGATAGTCCACTATCGGCTTCACATCAAATTTAGAATCCATGTCAATAACACCTGTTTTTTTATTCTTTGGTCTGCCAACATGCGACATTAAGATCAATTTACCACCTTTAGATAGAATATTGAATAAAGTTCCAAAAGTCACATCAATACGAAATGGATCCTTTATCATATGCTCCTTTGCTACATTGTGATCAACACGAACTAAAACCAACTTTCCCTTAAGATCAGCATCCTGAATTCTAGGAATCTCAATCATTAATCCTCCAATTTATTTATTCAAATATTATTCTGCATTTTCAATAAGTGCCCTTACTTGTGCCATGCCATTTGGAGAGCCTTTCTCTATTGCTTTTAGAACAGCTCCACCGCCTGTAAAAATATAATATTTTGGATGGTCAAGAGCTACAATATACAGTCCAGGTAATAATCGTTTTAATTCTTGCATTGTATCGCCACCACCATAAAGTTTTGTTGCATCCTCGTTCGTGTCTATCAATTCATCCAGGGCAATAGTCCCTTCATTGAAATAGGGAGTTAATCCCATCACAGCATTCACTAATATTGTTTGAGAGATTTGAAATATTTTTTTAACATCCTTAAAATCAAACGAAATTTTATCAATATCTAGAATATAATTCAAGCTAGTACCTGATTTAAGCTCATGAATATTATGTGATCGGTATTTTCCATCAATTTTCCCTTCCAAAATGTCTGATTCAATTATAACAGGCAACTCTACAAGTTTACCGGGAAAATCTTTAGCAAATTCCACAAACTCTTTTGCAAGTGCTAAGTCAGTTTCAGAAATTCCTTTTATTGTGAAACCATACTTAGCACAAAGATAGGCATTATAAACTACACCACCTAAAACTAAGTAATCAGCAACTTCTAATAATTTATATAAAGGTTGTATTTTTGTATTAAATTTAGAACCTGCAACAACTGCTAAAAAAGGTTTCTGCGGTTTATAAATACGCTGTAGATTCTCAATTTCTTTCTGCATAAGAAAACCAGCATAGGAAGGTAAATATTTGGTAACTCCCACAGTGGATGCATGAGGTTGCCACGACCCAAAGGCATCATTGATGAAGATATCTGCTAATCCTGCTAATTGATGAGCAAATTGGTCAGCAAGTTCACCACCCGATTCTTCACCTCTAAACCAGCGCGTATTGGGAAGATAAATTCCTTCAATTTTATCTTCCTTCAACTCTCTTATCATATGATTAACAGATGTTTCCAGACCAAGATAGCCCTGTGGTGGATATTCGATGAACTTTGGAATTTTTAATTTTATATGTAGTTTACTTTCTATATAATCAACTATAGGTTTTACCGATGAATTTTCTGAGATCTCAATATCACCACTTTTTTTGTCTCTTGGTCTACCAATATGAGTCATTAGAATCAGTTTTCCACCCTTTGCGCTAATATAATATAGAGTTCCAAGTGTTGCATCTATTCTGTAAGGATCGTGGATCAATCCCTTTTTAACCACATTATGGTCTACCCGTACAAGAACAACTTTTCCTTTCAGATCAGCATTTTGTATACAAGGAAAATCAATCATTAAACACCTCCGATTCTCTGAGAATTAATTAGAAGTGGATTATTCAATTACTTGTTGTTTTTTTGCAACCTATTTCTTAAAATAGTCATAAAAAAAACAGTCTTCATTATGAAGACTGTTAAATAAATATTACGTAACTCTATATTATTTCAATAATATAATTTTCTTCACACTTGTATAATCTATTCCTCCATTATTAACACCAAATGTAGAGAAATAAATACCGCTGGAAACATTTCTGTCCTGTGAATCCTTTCCGTTCCAAACTATGCTGTGTAATCCTGCTTCTTGTGAAGAGTTGACTAAAGTACGAACTAATTGCCCTTTTATGTTAAAGATTTCTAAAGTTACTTCCGAAGTATTCTTCAAATTATATTTTATAGTAGTTTCAGGATTAAATGGATTTGGATAATTACCTAGCAATTTGGTTTCACCACCTTCCATATTATTCTGAATATTCGTTCCGGTTACTGTTAATGAGAC
>JAVCCD010000309.1 GCA_030765665.1 Candidatus Tenebribacter mawsonii
TGCCGTCGATACGGATCCACTCATGGGTTTCTGTATAAAAAAGTTCATCTTTTACCATAAAAGCTCCTTAATATATTGATTAATAAATTTCATAATTTATCATAATTTTGTAGCTTGTAGCTTGAAAAATGACACGAGGATTTTATGTCAATAATAATAAAAAATATTCGGAAACTCGAAACATGTCTACTGTTCCGAAATGAGTGTCGTAGAGCATGTCTTAAATTGGAACCTCCGGCGAGAGGATGTTGAAGCATGACTCATGCGTGCAAAGATGAACCGGGTAAGGGATAATTTTCTTGACAGAATATATTATTATTGCGAACTTAACAGGAGTAGGTTTTTATGGAGATGAAAAATAAAAGAATAGAATTAATAGACACTTCTCTAAGCGAATGTGTGGAGACACTCACGGTGAATAATGACAACGGGCAAAACAATAGAATCGTGAACACGCTATATAATTTGGACATGAAGGACCATTATGTTGAAAATTGAAAATAAAAAATCTATATGGGATATACACGACAAATTGTCGCGAATACAAACATTAGCAACAATTAGTGATAAAAAAGGAGGAAGTAAAATGGATAATTTAAGATGCCAAATGAAAAAAAAGCTTTGAACAAAAAAAAGACAAAGGGAGAAAAAATGGTTAACAAACAATTCGCTATTTTCTTGTTAGTAATGTTAATTATTCCAATTTCAATTTTTGCAGAATCACCTTTTCCAGAAACAGTGATTCAAAGTAAATATTCTACATCTCCATATGCAACAACTGAGAATTTATTCTCTCCTCAAAATCCATATGGAGTAGGACAAGAATTAAATGGGCAATGCACTTGGTATGTTTATGGGAGAGTTATTGAATTGGTAGATAATAATTATATTGTTGAATCAGTTGAAAATGCAATGTATAATGCATTTAATCAAACTTATGGAAGACACGCTAAATTTTGGGATACATTGTTAGAACCATCAACTAATTGGCATTCTACTACATACAATGTTTTACCTTACGAAGAGAGAAAAGCTGGTAAAATTGTAATGTGGGATTATGGTAATTATGGTCACGTTGCATTTGTAGAAGAAGTTAATTCTGATAGAAGTCAATATAAAGTATCGGAATTTAATTGGGCAATTTCTGAAGGATATACACCTGCTGTTTGGTTACCATTTGAAGGTGATGATCAGCGAGGAACTGGAGTTTATCCAAAATTCTATGATTTAGAATTACGTCCTGATGGTTATGCACCAGTTTCCAACGGATTAACAATATCTTCTGATCCTGTAACACTTGATCAAGATTTTTACATATCATTTACTTTACACGAAATTAATGGTGCTTCAATTACATTTGAAGAAATTGCAATCGCAATTTTGGATGCTGATGATAATTATATTTTTGATTTTGAAAATTGGTATAATGTCACTGTTTCTGCAAATGGATATTATTCAGAAAGTGCTACTAATCAGATATGGTATGATAACGGCAATAATCCTCCTGGACAATATAAAGCTGTACTAAGAGGAAAAGTTTCAGGTGGTAATTGGTTCCAATTCGATACTACAGGTTCTGGTGAAAATCCTGTAACATTTACTGCAATAATGGATCAAGATATAGTCGTCAACAGTCTAAATCCACCAGAAGGAACTGTCGAACTCAATGAAAACGAATCACAATTATTTGCGATTGATGCATATGATCCTGATGGTAATACACTTGAATACAGTTGGCTATTAGATGGAACGGAAGTTTCAACTTCAGATAGTTACAATTTTACAACAGATTATAATTCAGCAGGTAATTATGATTTGGAACTGAATGTAACTGATAATTTCAGAACAAGAAGTGACTTGAACTTCGAATGGGATATTGTTGTTATTGATGTATCATCAGTTGAAGATAATTTAATTCCCTTTGAAACAAAACTTGATGGGAATTTCCCAAATCCATTTAATCCGACAACTACAATACAATATGATCTGAATAAATCGGGATTTGTTCAAATTGAAATTTATAATGTTAAAGGTCAAAAGGTAAAATCTTTGGTTAATCAAAACCAAACTGCTGGTAATAAATCTGTTATATGGAACGGTGTAAACGAGAATGGAAATAGAATTGGATCAGGTTTGTTTCTTTATAAATTTGTTTTCAATGGCAATGTTCTTTCAATGAAAAAATGTATAATGCTGAAATAAAACAACAAAACCAGTTCGGGTGCAATTCCGGGCTGGTTTTGTTTTTTCTTGAAGATTGTGGCTAACAAGCGTGTCGTCGGTTGGGTTGGTCAGTGCTCTTTGTTTGAATCTTCCGATTCAAACGGTCGGTCAGTTGTTTTGGGCGTGATCGTTCCGATCCCGCCGCACACGCAGAACATTATTAAAAAAATAGAGTTAATATGATGAAAGAAAAAAATTACGTGATGCGGGTATCGGGTTGCGAGTTGCTCCGCCTTCGTCAAGACTACGGCGCGACAGGGGGTTGCGGGTTAAAAGAAATTCATTTATTGCGATTTTGAAAAAGAAAAGGGACCAGCCCGGAAGCTGATCCCATGAGGATCAATCTCAGCAATTATGCTCATAAGCACTGAGAATGAACAAAAGAACACCATATAATATGGTAAATTTATGAAATACAATGTAATAAGGATGTCAAGAAATAGGATGGGATAAGAAAGAATTGACAAAGAGGTGAAAAAATTAAATAAATGTTTCAACATTGAGGTGAATACTGTTTTTACTATTGAAATTGAGCGGAAATAGATGTGGAATAAATAGAGAGTGAATATATGGAAATACCTAAAAGAAAAGAATAATTGTGAAAAATTGTATAAACGCAAAAATTGGGAGTATCCTCGACCTTGTTCGTGGATACAAACATTACAAGCAATTTGAAACGTGAAAAGAAAAGACGCTGGATATGATTAATTTTTTAAATATAATAATTGTTAATATATTAATAACAAACTAAAAGTAAGGAGGAAATCTATGAAATTTCCAAAAATATTCATTAAAAGTATTATTATTTTCGCAGTAGTTAGTATTATTTTTATCGCAAAAATACCTTATGCGGGTTTTCAATATCTTACAAAAAATGTCGTAGATGGAGCTGTTGCCACCTTTAATCATTATGGTGATATTGCTGACAGCCTCTTTTTGGGCGAGTTTGGGGAACAACCAAAAACCATTGAAGGTTTTGATTTTGATCAATTACAAGATTCGGGAAAACAGATCAATATCGATTACGATGAAACTATTAAACTGATAAAAGAACCTTTTGGAAGTTATTGGATATCAGATGCTCTCGGTACAACCATTATAACATTAGTTAAACAACTTGCGACAACAATATTGAAATCGTATGTAAAAAATAGAATAATTGTATCAATTCTAACCTTATTCGGATTTCTCCTAATAATGATTTTAAGTAAGTATTTACTCAAAAATCAAATTCATAAAAGTGAATTACTCCAAGAAGATAATCTTGGTCCAAAAAGGCTATCGAGAATCCTTGATATTTTCAGTATTTTATTTGTTACACTTTTATTGTTAATGAGTGGTTATTTTATCTTTAATTTTATTCGTCACATCAGTAGTTTCCTAAAATATCCTCCCATCTGTAATTTTGCAGAGTTTGACACGACTTCATCATTTTACTTTGAAGAACTTGTGCTTTTAATTGGAATAATTTTCTCAATATCGATTTTTATAAAAATTATTCATGAAAAAAAACCGGTATTGAAGAAATTTTTCGTTCTTTTCTGGGCAATTCCTATAATAGCTATTGGGTTTAACTTGTATCTTTCCAACCAAAACATTTCGGTATTTAATAAAATGTTAGATACGCAAAACCTGAATTCTAATCGTCAAATGGTTGTGAGTGATTGTGCTAAAATAGCTTATAGTGCAAGACAATGGTTCCTGTCGAATAAGGAAGATAAAAAGCTTGAAGAACTAACATTTGAGGATACCGCAATATCTCAACAAACAGAGAACGGAATTTACAATATTTCTATAAAAGACAATATCCTCACAATCACAGGAAAAGGGAATTACATAAGCAAAGATGGGGAAAACAATCAAGTTAAGGTTACTTATGACTCTGTAACAAACTCGATTAATACTAAGATACGAGATAAAAATTTTATAATGAAAGAATAAGAAGAAAATACAGGAAATAGGTTATAAATTATGGGTAGTATTATACGGGCAAAATGCAGCTGTGGTTTTGATTCAGGAGACCTTTATGTAGGTGGGGGCTTTAGAGATTTTATGGATGTCTCTAAAATACCATGTTATTGCGATCATTGCGGGATACTGTTATTAGTAAATGTAAAAAACAAAACCGGAATAAAGAAATATAATAAGTGTCCTGAATGTATGAGAAAAGTAAAATACTATGGTGAAATATTAGATGGTTTAATTGAAAATTACGATGAAATATTTGATTGGAAATTAAATGACGATAAAATATATTTATTACAAAAAGGAAAGTACTATTGTCCTAAGTGCAAGAAAGAAAATTTGAAATTTTTTAATGTAGGATGTTGGGATTAAAGAAGGTAATTTGGAATAAGAAAGAATTGACAAAGAGGTGAAAAAATTAAATAAACGTTTAAACATTGAGGTGAATACTTGTTTTTACTAATGAAATTGAGCAGAAATAGATGTGGAAGCAATTCCAAATGTTAAATTATTGAAAAAAATGAAAAGAAAAATGACGAATAATCTAAAAGCGAAAACCACGCCATATGTAGCGGATGCATCCAAATCATATGGTGTTCACGACATTGACAGCGAGGATACAACCGTTACAGGCAATTCAGCAACAAAAAATAAAAGAGAGGTAACAATGATGAAGAAGAAATTAGTTGCAGTAGGCACAATTATGATGTTGTTTGGTATTTCGGTTATTTTTGCCCAAACCGGTTCCATTGCCAAGTCGTTGAACAGTCCGGTTCTTCATGCCCGGACAGACTCGATTCCTGATCCGTTATACGGGCATACATTGGTTTTTGTTAACGATCCGTATATTTTACTTTTCGGAGGTGACCAAAGTTCCAGAAATTTAATAAATGAGTTTTGGGCATACAATAAAGACAACAGTGAATGGGAGAAAGATGAACTCGACAATCCTCCACCCCGCAAGAATCATGCTGCAGTAGAAAACAATAGCAAAATGACTGTTCTTTTTGGAGAAGGCTCGTCAGCTTTGCTTTCTGATATCTGGCAATATGATCCACAAACTAACACCTGGGAAGAATTAACTTCTGGCGGAGCGAGCATACCAACGGCAAGGAAGTCCCATTCAGCAACATCGATAGGAGATGATATTTATGTCTGTGGAGGCATGGATTCAAATGGTTCGGGATTATCGGATTTCTGGAAATATAATCCAACGACAGGTATTTGGTCACAAGTAGCTGAACACCCCGGAGCTTGTGCTGGACATGGTGCGTTTTATCATAATGGTTCATTATATGCCTTCGGCGGATACGAGCCGGAATATTTCAGTTATCGCAA
>JAVCCD010000025.1 GCA_030765665.1 Candidatus Tenebribacter mawsonii
AATCAGAACTATCCCAATCCATTCAATCCATTAACGAATATATCTTTCAGCCTTCCAGCAGATAGTAAAGTGGATTTGAATGTATATAATATCCGTGGACAGAAGGTTCGTGAACTAGCTAATCATGAGTTTAGAACAAAAGGTCTACAAACAATACAATGGAACGGTACTGACAATAATGGGAAGAAAGCAGGTTCAGGAATTTATTTCTACAAGTTAGAGGTTGATAATAATATTGTAGATGTGAAGAAATGTATTTTACTTAAATAAGAAAATTAGGTTATATAATTGACGGGTGGATTTCCACCCGTTTTTTATTTGACAGATAAGTATAAGAACCAAATCTCAATATTATGAATATTAATAAATTACTAGAATTCTTAAAAGAAAAGAAGAACAGAAAATTTTTTAAAGAGCTTCAGAAATTAAAAGAAATTACCATAAACGAAACACAAAAATTAGTATTATCAAATCCTGAAAAACCAATTAAAGAAATGCTTAGTCAGATTATATTACAAAGAAGAAATTCTTCAAAGATACCGATCTCCAATGAGCTACTCTTCACAGAACGTGGAGCACAACAGGCAAGTTCCTGGACGATAGCAAAATATCATGCAAAGAAGTTTAAAGATTATAACAAAATTGCAGATTTATGTTGTGGAACTGGGATTGATCTAATAAATATTGCCAAAGCTAAAGAGCAAGTTTATGCGGTTGATTTGGATGCCGATATTTTGAAGTTAGCTGAGTATAATTGCACAAATCAAGGTTTGAATAATATCAATTATGAGCAAGCTAAAGCTGAAGATTTTAACAAGAAGGTAGATGCAATATTTATTGATCCGGACAGGAGATCTGGAAATTTTCGTAAGATTGCTCCTGAAGAGTATTCCCCTCCGTTTTCTAAAATTCTTGAACTTCGAGAACTTTCTCGAAATATCGCAGTTAAACTATCTCCTGCAATAGATTACAAAAACTTAGAATTACCCAAAGATTCAACTCTCGAATTTGTATCTGAAAATGGAACATTAAAAGAGATCTTGCTTTGCATGGGAAAACTTTCTACTAAGAATTGTAAACGAAAAGCAGTATTGCTAACCCCTAACCTTATGCTACAAAATTCAGATGTAAAGATAGATGTTTCTGAAATTCAGAGATATATGTTTGAACCTGATCCTGCAATAATTAGGGCTGGATTGGTGCAGGAATTGGGAAGTGAATTAGATTACATGCTCATTGATTCTAAACTTGCACTATTAACCGGTTCACAAATTATAGAATGTGATTTTGGGAATATTTATGAAGTTGATAAAGTGATGAAGTATGATTTAAAACAAGTCCGCAAATATGTTCGCGAAAAAGAAATTGGAGAACTTATTGTAAAAACACGCGGTTTCCCAGAGTCTACCGAACAATTTAGAAAAAAGATCAAACTAAATGGTGATAACTCAGTTATAATGTTTATCCTAAGAATTGGTGATAATCATATTATTGTGTTTGTGCAAATTGTAAAATAAACATAATCATTCTGATTACAGTCGAAGGACGAAGGTTGGACAGGTCTTGCACGTTGTTATATATCGTCATACTGACGAGTCTTATACATTGCTCTCTTAAGGAAGGATAAACCCAGAGTAATTATATATATTCACCTTATTCTTCGTTAAAAGTTACAGTAGGAAGATTTCTAAGAATGACGAAAAATAAATCGCTTGCTTAATTAACAATTATCTAAAAGTTGTAATTAAAACAAAAAAGGAAGTAAAAAATGAAAGGAACTGTAAAATGGTTTGATGAAGGAAAGGGTTATGGTTTTGTCATTACAGCTGAAGGAAAAGAATTTTTCGTTCACTGGAAATCAATAGTTACAGCTTCAGAATTGGGTAGAAAAATACTTATACCTGATGAAGAAGTAGAATTTGACACAATTGAAACAGATAGAGGCGTTCAGGCAATTAATATTATCAGATTAAATCCATAATTTGGTGATGGCAATTTTTTTGCGACGCAAAGCGTCGCTTTTTTTATGAATAACTTTTTACCAACATCTCAAACAGACCTTAAGAATAGAGGTTGGAAACAACTCGACATAATCATAATAACAGGTGATGCGTATGTGGATCATCCCAGTTTTGGTCCGGTTATCATTGCTAGATCTCTTGAAGCAGAAGGCTATAAAGTAGGAATAATTTCCCAACCAAACTGGCAGAATGATGCCGATTTTAAAAAACTTGGTCGTCCTAGATTATTCTTTGGAATATCCTCTGGGAATATGGATTCAATGATAAATCACTACACAGCGCTTCGCAAGATACGCTCTGAAGATGCATATTCACCAGGTGGTAAAAGCGGTTTACGACCAAACCGAGCAGCAGTTGTATACACACAAAAAATAAGAGCAATTTATAAAGATACTCCTGTTATCTTGGGTGGAGTAGAAGCAAGCATGCGCCGGTTACCGCATTATGATTATTGGAGCGATAACTTAAGAAATTCTATTATATTTGATTCCAGAGCAGATATACTTGTTTATGGAATGGGTGAAAGGACTATAACCTCAATAGCAAATAGATTAAACAACGGTGAAGACATCAATAATATGAAGAACATCCATGGAACTGTAGTAATTGGAAAAGAGATTAAAGATGCAATTGTTCTACCAGAATTTTCTTCAGATCTTTTAAAGAATGATTTTCTTAAAATGCATAAAATCTTCTGGCATGGTTTCCGTGATAAAGTACTCATTCAAAAATTTGGGAAGAGTTTTCTCATTCATAATCCACCTGCAAAACCGTTATCTACAACAGAACTTGATGATGTTTATGATCTTAATTTCACGCGTCAACCGCATCCAGATTATAATGGTAAGAAAATTCCAGCTTTTACTCAGATCAAGGATTCAGTAACTGCACATCGTGGTTGTTTTGGAGGATGTCATTTTTGTGCTATTGGAGAGCATCAAGGAAAAACTATCAGTTCGCGAAGCATTAACTCAATAATAAAAGAAATTAAAACAATCGCAGCTGATTACAATTTCAAAGGTACGATAAGTGATATTGGTGGACCTTCGGCAAATATGTATGGGATGAGTTGTAAACTTGGTATAAGTGAAACCTGTAAGATAACTTCCTGCCTATTCCCTGAGATATGCCCCAATTTAGAGACCTCTCATGGAGCACAGAAAAAACTTTTAAATGAAGTTAGAAAATTAAGAAAAGTAAAACATTCCTTTATCTCTTCTGGTATCAGGTTTGATCTGGCACTGAAAGATATTGATTACATAAAAACGGTTGCAAAATATCATACCAGTGGACTCCTCAAACTCGCTCCAGAACACATAAGTCCCGAAGTATTGCAATACATGAATAAACCTTCAATTAAACTTTATGAGCGGTTTCACGATATTTATAGTGACTATTGCAACAATATTGGCAAAAAACAGTTTATTGTTCCATACATTATTGTAGGGCATCCTGGTTCCAGTTTAAAGGAGACTATTCAGTTAGCTACTTACCTTAAGATGAAAGGGATTAGATTAAAACAAATTCAGCAATTCACGCCAAC
>JAVCCD010000116.1 GCA_030765665.1 Candidatus Tenebribacter mawsonii
AGAATTTTTTCAAAAGAAACCTCGCAATGACAATACCTAATTATACAGAACTCTTTTTTCTGAAATATTAAGTAAAAATTATACCCTAAGTATTTTAAAAACTTTACAAAAAAGTAAAATTAGTAAACTCGCAATTGTGCTTTACTTAAGACATTGTTTTGTGGTTCATTGTTAAAAGTGGTAAAAATAAATAGTATCAATAATTTAAAAAATGTAGTAATCATTCCCAAATTTGTTTGTGTTAGCGGTAATATTTTCTGGAATACAAAAATTGTGTCTTTTTAGTTTAGATTTTCTTCTTGACCAAAAAGAAACTGTAAATTTATAAATCTATAAAAGTTGTGTAAATAAAAGAATAGAGAGAAATGTAATGATTACAAGAGTAGAGAATATTAATTCTAAGTTAATAAACTGGGCAATTATTAGGGCTGGACATAATTTAGATGAATTCTATTTTAATAATCCAAAAATTGAAGATTGGGTTATGGGAATCAAATATCCGACATTAAAACAACTAGAAGGTTTTACTCATAAAGTACATGTTCCTTTTGGTTATATGTTTTTAGATGAACATCCAAAAGAAGAAGTACCAATTCCTTTTTTTAGAACGGGAAAGGCAAGAATGGAAAAGGTTTCTCTCAATGTCTATCACACGATTCAAGCTATACAAGAAAGACAAAATTGGTTAACTAATTATTTGGAAAGAAGCGATTATAATGATCTAGACTTCATTGACAAATTTGATATTAATTCTGATTATAAAAATGTTGTAAGTGATATTAGGAGAACCTTAAACCTTCCTCTTAACTGGGCTAATAAATATTATAATTGGGAACAAGCTCTTGACTTCTTGACAATGCAAATTGAGGATATTGGAATAATAGTTACATTCAATGGGATTGTTGGAAACAATACTAGAAGAAAAATTGACGTAGGAGAATGTAGAGGATTTGTAATAGTAAATACTAAAGCACCATTTCTTTTTGTAAATTCTGCAGATGCCAAAGCAGCACAAATGTTTACTTTAATTCATGAAATTGCACATATTTGGTTAGGTAAAAGTGCAGGTTTTGACAACAAACAAATGATGCCGGCAAATGACCCTGTTGAAAAATTATGCGATAAAATCGCAGCGGAATTTTTAGTTCCAGAGCACTTACTTAAAGAGAGATGGAAAGATATAAAAAATATACAAACTTTAAGTCGTGTTTTTAAAGTAAGTCCAATTGTTATTGCAAGGAGATTATTGGATTTAGATTTATTTACAAAAGACCAGTTCTTTGATTTTTATAACAATTACATGGCTGACTTTCATAGAAGAAAAGAAAAAAAAGGATCTGGAGGAGATTTTTATGCAACTGCAAAGAAAAGAATAAGTCTAAGATTTGCTAGTTTTGTGAACAATGCTGTTAAAGAAAATAATCTTCTTTATAGAGATGCATATCGTTTAACAAATCTTAAAGGGAATACTTATGACAAATTTATTAACGAATATTTTTATCAAGTATGAATAAGTACATTGTAGATTCCAACTTCTTTATTCAGGCTCATCGTGCATATTATCCACTTGATGTAGTAACAAGTTTTTGGACAAAGATACAGAATTTAGCGATAGATGGTAGTATTATTAGCATCGATAAAGTTAAGAAAGAAATATTTGAAGACTCATCTCACGAAGATCAATTGAAAGAATGGTGTAGCAACAATCTACCAGATGATTTTTTCTTTGATACAGTTAACGTACTTAATAACTATATTCAAATTATTACATGGGTCAATTCTATGAGTCATCATTATGCAGAACGTGCTATTCAAGAATTTTTAGAAACTGATTTAGCTGATCCTTGGCTTGTTGCCTTTGCAATGAGTAATGGGTTTACAATTGTCACCTATGAAAAAAGTGAACCAAACAGAAAAAGTAGAGTAAAAATACCAGAAGTATGTAATCATTTCAATGTTAAATACATAAATACTATTGAAATGTTAAGAGAATTAAATGAAAATTTCTAAATGAACTTTCTACTATAAAACCTATATCCAAACTGTTTAACAAAAAGAACTTTATTTTATAACTTAATATGTACTTTTTATTCAATAAGAATATGCATCTCATAAGTCTCCACATTCAGATTGAGAGAGGAGCAAAGGGTATACTGTCATTTAACCATTAATCAACCTTCCGCTTCTTTCTAATCGAAACAGTTCCCGAGCGATATTTTTTTAAATAGTATTTGTTTTTAGAATCAAGAGAATTACTAACTTTCTTAATTAATTTAGCATGATGGATCTGTGATTTAAATATTTTATTCGACTTCTCAAAACTTAAATATATATTAGCAATATTTTGAGCAGCTAATTTCATACATTCTTGAATAATTAAATAAGAATTTTCCCATCTATCCGGTTTAACCTTTCCTTTTCTCAAGTAATAATTTTCTATCAATGTATCATAATGGTTATTGATGGAATAAATCTGTTCAGTGAAGTATTCAAGTGGATTCTTTATCTTGTGTCGTCTTCCAAGATCCAGAGTAAAATCAGCAAGATGCTTCCGTGTATCGGCTTCCATTATTTGGTGAACTGTCACTTCATCTGGGAATCTATCGGTGCCATCAGTATGAAATGGTTGGTGCAGATCAGCAATATAATGAGAAACAACACCTAATTCAAATATAAATGATTTAAGCGGAGTATCCAAAATCCCAACCAGGAACGGTGCAATTCCAGAATGATGATAAATCGTATTTGGGTGGATAACCATTTTATTTAGAAGCTGGATCTCATTATTTATTTTCTTTAACACACTTCCAAAATGATAACCATATTTATTAGGAGTGCAATTATAATAGTGATTAGTAAAATCTTTGAAAATCCGATCTGGAGCT
>JAVCCD010000354.1 GCA_030765665.1 Candidatus Tenebribacter mawsonii
ATTATTAACACTAACTGTAGACGATAACGTATCACGTGCAACATGTACAGCAGAGCTTATTGTTCATGTTACTGCCGAGATCCCGGATGAGAAGATTGTTATCAAACCACATACAGTCAAATGGGATGTTGATTGTTGTGAAATTACTATCTACAGCGAAGTTGACATTAATAAAATATCAGGCAAAATATTCGATAGAAGCGGGAAATTAATTAAAAAATTAAGTATAAGTGAACATGGTGATACCAAACAAACCACGTGGGATAAAAAAGATTCTGACCAAAATTATGTGAGTGGTGGTTTTTATATCTACCAGATAAAGATAAATGACAGAGTTTACCAAGGAAGCATAATAATTGCAAGGTAATGTAATGAAATTTAAAATTTTTGTAATTGCTCTAATGATATTCCCGATAATCTGTTTCGGATATGATTTTGAAAATGGTGGAGTGCGAAATGCCGCTTTGGGCGGAACAGGTATTGCCTCTTCTCGTGATGCGTCTACGGCAGTTTGGAATCCGGCAGGTTTAGTAGGCTTCCGTTATTTTCAACTTATTACAGATTCACGCCCATACATGATACAAATGGATAATGATGAGATCGCACAGAACTTTGTGTATTTATCATTCCCTATAAATAAAATTCCGGGTGCTTTTGCTTTAACTGGAAGCTCTTTTAATTCTGATGCCTTTACCGAAGGAAGATATGGTTTACATTATGGAGCAGGTATCTTCCCGAATAAATTTCCTGGTAAATTCTCTATTGGTCTAAGTTTGTTAGATCATTACACAAGTTTTTCGGAGATTAATGAGAGTAAGAATGCATTTGATTTGGATTTGGGTATTTCTTACCGATTAAATAAATATGCAGATTTTGGTCTTTTGGTTGGGAATCTCCTGCAGGCTGATATGGCAATTAACAATGATAATGAAGATAAGCTTCCAATGAGGCTGGGTTTTGGCTCTGATTTTACATGGAAGAGAATAGTTATTTCTGGTGATATTCTGTTACGAAAACATCAAAGTTATAACGAGCTTGGATTTGGTATCGGTTTTGAATATATATTAGCAAAGAACCTTCAGTTGAGGATGGGATTGAACAATCACGATCTTACCGGTGGCTTCGGTGTTAATTTTTATTCCAAAAAATGGTTTGAACCAACTGGTAATAAAAATGAGAAAATTGATTTCAGTTTTCTTCAAATAAGTATGGATTATGCTTTTCAATATCCTTTAAGTGAAGCAAGCGAAAGCGGAATTGTATCTATCGGGAATAGCCTGGAATCGGATTATGGAGAACATTTCTTTGGTATTAAAATTGATTTTGGCAAAAATAGAGATTTAGATAAAGACTTTGTTTCATTATTCCCTTCTCAATTCGGAGTAGATCTCGATGTGAGTGTTGATACAGTATTTATAGAAAAAGTTGTGATCGACACAATAGTTCAAACTAGAACGATTCATGATACAATTAGGATAATTGAAAGGGTAATGGATGAGAGAGAAGTTGAGAAGAAAGTGCAGGAAGAAGCTTCCAAAATAAGAAAGTCTGATATTGAGAAGATAAATCAAGCTTCGGTTCATTTGATCGCCGCGCTGGAATTTTATTATTCCGAAGAATATTATAAAGCGATAGATGAGTGTAATAGAGCCATTTCTCTTGCTCCGGATCTCTCATTATCATACATAAGGCTAGCCTCAATATATTATCGATTGGGGGATGTTGAAGAAGCAATGTATCAATTAAAGCATGCTGAGAGAATTGATCCAAATAATGCTGAGATAAAAAAAATGATGCGCTTATTATTAAATGAATAGATAAGGAATTTATATGAAGAAATTGTTGATAATTTTAATTTTGTTACTCAATTTACAACTCTTTTCACAAGATTTTGATATTGAAACTGTAAAAGAAATTCAGACGGAACGTGAACTTGCAGAATGGATTGAAGCAATGCTATTCCCAATAGTTGGAGAAACTATCGTAATTGCAAATCTTACACTGGATTACCCGGCTAGTAGATTGCAGGTTTACGGTTCTATGCTGGATAAAGAGAAAAGTCTTCCCGGGCTTCCAATTGCCAAGTCAAAATCTGTTATGCCTACAATGATAGATGATCAAGAGACTTATCCAACAATCGTTGCTCGAAAAGAGATCACTATTTATTTACAAAAAGATGTTTCAGATGATGTCCTGCGATTCATTCAACAGAATGTAGCACTATGGATGAATATTAATCCTGAAAGAGGTGATGTATTGCAAATTAGGAATATCATGGATTTCACTAGTGGCATTGCTGAGGAAGTAAAAGAGAAAGAGGTGAATAATTTCTTTTTTCTCTATATGGGGATAGCTCTGCTGGTCATAATTCTGGTTTCTGTTTTTATCCTAAGATCAGGATTTACAAAATTAACAACTTCCATGCAGAATATAAATGTAACCGGATTTGAGAAAGCATTTCAGATAAAGGGGAACCTGGCAGCTCAGGCAGTTGGCGGGACAAGTACCAATCCCAGTCTCGTTTCCTCAAAGAAAAAACCTATAGCTATTCAACTTGTAGATGATAAGAAAGATTTCGATCCATTCGATTTTAGTTTTCTGGAAGATCTATCAATTCCTAGTTTTTCAAAACTGCTTGATGATGAAAGAGCCAGTGATATTGCCTTCATATTAACTAATCTTAATTCAAAATTTGTGAGTGAATTTATGAATTCTTACATTGGAGAGACAAATGAGATCATGAAAGCAATGTTAACTGATAATGCTAAATCGAAAAAAGAAATCGTTGAATTAAAAAACAGATTGCAGCTAAAATTCAAAAAAATAATTGAAGATGAAAAATTGAAATTCAACAGCAAAGAAGTATTGGTGAATGTACTTAATCAACTGGATCTGGACAAAACGAAGAAATATCTGGATCAAATTAATAAAATTGATATGGAAACCGGTAAAGCGATGAGAGAGGGTGTCTTTCTCTTTTCCGATATTGCAAAATTAAGCGAGCATGAGATAGAGCAGATCTCTCTCTCTACCGATCATGATCTGATGGTAAGTTTCCTTAAGAGTATAGATAGAGATATGCAAAGTAAATTCATGACAAACTTAACACCCAGAGCAGCTTCTATTATACGAGAAGATATGGATTATTTAGGAGTTATTGAACAAAATGAACAAGAGAAGATTCAAAAGCAAATGCTTTTTAATATTAGAAATATTTTACAATTTATAAAGGAATAAATATGAAAACATCAGTAATAATTGGATTTCTATTTGGCTTTGGTATTATTGTATCGGTGATATTTTTCAAGCAAGATCCATCATTGTATCTCAATTGGCCGGCTTTAGCGATTACATTCGGCGGCACATTATCTGCTGTTGTGATATATTTTTCTCCACATGCTTTAAAAAATGCCGGGAAATCTATCATTGCAATATTCAAAGATAAGCAATATTCGGATATTTACCTTATTGATATAATATTAGATATCAGTAAGCAATCACGAAAAACCAGTTTTAAAAGTCTGATCGAAAATGAATCTATTAAAGAGATTCCATTTTTAGCTAAAGGTTTGAACCTGGTTGCAGATGGAGAAGATATTGCCCATATTGATGAAGTCTTATCCCGAGACAGCAGGTCTATGACGGAAAAAAATATTATTGCAGAGAGAGTGTTTCGAATAGCCGGTAGTTTTGCGCCTATGTTCGGTATGATGGGAACAGTAATTGGGCTTATAGCCATGCTCCACAGCGTGAAAGATCCCGTAGCAATCCCAGCAGCGATGGGACTGGCTCTCGTTACCACACTTTACGGGCTGATACTTACTGCCCTCGTTTTCAAACCACTTTCAGGAAAAATAAGGGATAAGAATAATACAGATACCAGGATAAGAGAGATCATAATAGCCGGTATTATTTCCATTAAGAAAAATGAAAATTCTCACATAATTAAAGAAAAATTATTAGGATATTTACATTGACAACAGAAGATATACTTGCCAGTAATATTCATTCGAAACAAAGTAGGATACAGGATCTAAGCGACGAAGCTAATGAGAATCAGAACCTGCTGGATGTAATGATACCTTATGCTGATCTTATGACCTTGCTGCTAGTCTTCTTTGTTTTTTTTTATATAACAATGGATCATGAGAAGAACAGAAAAATAATTGAACAGAATAAGCAAATTGTTGAGCAAAATGAACAACTTATGGAGCTTGCAAAATTGGATTCACTCTTAGATATGAATGAACAAGTTATCACAATTCCCGGTGAAGTATTATTCGGTACAGGAGATGCACTTTTAAAATGGGAATCCTTACGCACTTTGGCGCAGGTTGCCAGAAATATTCAAGGTAGGATAAAAGGTGAGCCCGGATGGCAAGTAAGAGTTGAGGGACATACTGATAATATTCCTATCTTAAGTAGTAATTATGCTTCCAATTGGGAACTTTCATCAGCAAGAGCATTAAATGTCGTAAAATTCTTTATGGATAATAATTTTTTTCCTCCTGAGCAAATGCAGGCAATGGGTTATGGTGAATTTAAACCTCTAGTGCTTAATAACACACCTGAAAATCGAAAGAAGAACAGGAGAGCAGAAATCCGATTGATCAAAAACTTCAGAGGTGAGTAGTGACAAGTCTTCTAAATTCAATTAAAAATACTATACAGAATCTACCTTACATTAATTCTCCATTAACTATTAAACTTATCGAATCTGTAGCTCTAATTATAGTTATTTGGCTTTTTAAGATACTAATTATAAAACTTATAAATAGAAATGTAACAGATGTAAAAACACAATATCACTGGCGGAAGTTAATAAAATCAACTATCTTAATATTAATAATTATCCTTGTTGGCAGGATATGGTTTAGAGGAGCACAATCTTTAGTTACCTATTTAGGATTACTTTCTGCAGGTATTGCCATTGCTCTTAAAGATGTTCTGGCTAATCTTGCCGGCTGGCTTTATATTATTTCAAGACGTCCTTTTAATGTGGGTGATAGAGTGCAGATCGGTGAATTTGCCGGCGATGTGATTGATCAAAGTTTTTTTGAATTTACTCTTTTGGAAATTGGGAATTGGGTTCATGCAGATCAAAGTACTGGAAGAATAGTGCACATACCAAATGGAAAAATATTCACACAGGATCTGGCAAATTATGATAAAGGGTTTAAATATCTCTGGAATGAAATTGAAGTTGTTGTAACCTTTGAAAGTAACTGGCAAAAAGCTAAAAAGATACTGTTGGATATTGCTAATAATAAAGGTGAGAATATCTCTAAAAGAATGGAAAACCAGATAAAGAGAGCTGCAAAAAAATATATGATCTATTATAAAGAATTAACTCCAATTGTTTATACAAGCGTTGTAGATCATGGTGTTAAACTTACCATTCGTCATTTATGCGAAACTAGAAAACGAAGGGGTTATACAGAAGCTCTTTGGGAAGATATCTTATTGGAATTTGCCAAGGATAAGAATATTAATTTAGCCTATCCAACTACAAGATTTTTTAAGAATAAAGACGAATAAAATTTTACTCGTCACTCTGAGGTGTATTACTATTGTTACTTCTAACGAAGAGTCTATTGATTTGCGATTAAGGATTTGCGATTTATGATGAATATTGATGTTAAATTAATTTATGCTTCTAATTCCTAATTGGTAATTTCTAATTTTCGTTATCTATCCTTCCTTAAAAGAACAACGTGAAAGATTCATCAGGATGACGATTTGCATATTTAGTGGGAACTTTTTGTTAATTCACCTGCAGTTTTTACGAATTCCAGGAATATTGGATGAGGATCATCAGGACGTGATTTGAATTCGGGATGATATTGAACTGCTATAAAAAAAGGATGCTCTGGGATTTCTACAATCTCTACAAGCAGATCATCAGGTGATGTGCCAGCTATTTTCATACCATGTTTTTCTATCATATCTCTGTAATTATTATTAAATTCATATCTATGCCGGTGTCTTTCAGAGATTTCGGTCTTTTTGTAAATCTTCTTGGCTAAGCTATCGTCTTTTAAGATGCAGGGCTGAGCACCTAATCGCATAGTACCACCCATTTTCTCTAAATATTTTTGATCATCCATCAGATGTATTACCGGATGTTCACAATTTTTTATAAATTCGCTACTATATGCATTTGTAAGTCCGCAAACATTTTTACCGAATTCTATTACAGCAATCTGCATTCCAAGGCAAATACCAAAAAATGGGATATTATTTTCTCTGGCAAATCCTGCAATAGCTATTTTACCGTCAATGCCACGATTCCCAAAGCCACCAGGAACAAGAATTCCATCAACATCCATCAGGTTTTCATCAATATCATTTTTGTTACTAACTTTTTCAGAATCGATCCATTTTATCTTAAGTTTTAATTTATTATATGCTGCTGAATGAATAAGAGCTGCCCAAACACTTTTGTAAGCATCTTGATGTTCAATATATTTTCCACAAACTGCAATTACAACTTCTTTGGTTGAGTTCTTTATACCATCTATTATTTTTTCCCAGTCTGAAAAATCGATATTGCTCTGACGTAAGTGAAGATGCTCACAGATCCTTTCGTGAATCTTTGCTTCCATTAATATTTTAGGAACTTCATAGATTGTTGATGCATCATAGGCATTTATAACTCTGCTTTTTTGAACGTTTGTAAAGAGGGAAATCTTCGATTCAATTTCATCGTTCAAGGGCATCTCTGAACGGCAAACCAAGAGATCAGGTTGAATTCCAATCTCACGTAATTTTGTTGTTGCATGCTGTGTGGGTTTAGTTTTAAGTTCACCTGCAGCTTTAATGTAAGGAACATATGTAAGGAAAACGAAGAGAGAGTTTTCTATGCCTACATCCATCCTGAATTGTCTCACTGCTTCTAAAAATGGCAGACTTTCAATATCTCCAACAGTCCCACCAATCTCAGTAATTACAATATCGTTATCTTTTCCAATTGTTGTTATAACTCTTTTTATCTCATCGGTTATATGAGGAATAACTTGAACGGTTTTCCCTAAATAATCACCCCGTCTCTCTTTTTTTAACACTGTTTCATAGATCTGCCCGGATGTGGAGTTTGAATATTTACTAAGGGGATTGCCAATAAATCTTTCATAATGACCAAGATCAAGATCAGTTTCAGCTCCATCTTCTGTAACAAAAACTTCTCCATGTTGGAAAGGACTCATAGTTCCTGGATCTACATTAAGATATGGGTCAAATTTTTGCATTACCACTTTGTATCCCATCTTCTTTAAAAGAAGTCCAATTGAAGATGCAGCAATCCCTTTCCCAAGCGAAGATAACACTCCACCGATTACAAAAATGTGTTTAGCCATCAGATCTCCTTTTTTTAGTTATGATGTAAATAGACTATTAGTAGAGAAATTTGGATCAGTTGTTAGATTTACGCCAATCCTTCGTAGACCAGCTTCGTCACCAGGGGTTGGTATGTGTGTCATATGAACCTCACAACCTCGTAAGTTTCTAATTTTTTCCATAGCAACTTGTGAAGTTGGGTTTGTAGTTGCACTAATACTAAGCGCAATGAAGGTTTCTTCCAGATCGAGGCTTACAGATTTCTCACCTAAAATATTCTTCTCAAGTTTAAATATGGATTCAATCACTTGAGGTGAAAGAAGGTGAATTTCATCAGGAATTCCAGCCAGCACTTTTATTGCATTTAGTATCAGGCTTGATGCTGAGTGCATGAGTGGTGAATTCTTTCCAGTTACAATTGTACCATCTTGAAGCTCAATTGCAGATCCACAGAAAATGCCATCATTTCCTTTCCCACATGATTCAGCTTGTATAGAAGCATTGCGTGCAGGATCTACAACTTTTCTGTCTTCCTGTTTAGCTCCAACTTCATTCATGATCAGTTCAGCTCGATCAACTGTATCTTTATTAACGAATCCCATTACAAACTCACATTTGTAACGGAAATATCTGCGAATAATTTCTTGGCGAGATGCTTCTTTTGTAGCCTCATCATCAATTATTCCAAAACCAGCTCGATTAACTCCCATATCGGTAGGAGATTGATACATTGCCTTTCCGCTAGTAATTTTTTCTAATATACGTTTAAGTACAGGAAATGCTTCTACATCGCGATTATAATTTATGGTAGCCTCTCCATAAGCTTCTAAATGAAATGGATCTACAAGATTAAAATCCTTAAGATCGGCAGTAGCAGATTCGTAAGCAATATTTACCGGATGTTTAAGCGGTATATTCCAAATTGGGAAGGTCTCAAATTTTGCATAGCCTGCTCTTAAACCTCTTACATTCTCATGATACATTTGTGAAAGGCAGGTTGCAAGCTTCCCACTTCCTGGTCCTGGTCCAGTAACAATTACAAGTGGTTTTGTAGTTTCTATATAATCATTTGCACCATATCCTTCTTCACTTACAATGGTGTCTACATCAGTTGGATAACCTTTAGTAAATTTATGAGTATAAACTTTCACATTTCTGCGTTCAAGTTTGTTTTTAAAAATTATCGCAGCAGGTTGTTCGTCAAATCGAGTTATAACAACAGCAGCTACATCAATATCTCTTTCTC
>JAVCCD010000101.1 GCA_030765665.1 Candidatus Tenebribacter mawsonii
AAAAAGTATGCTGTCTCAGAATTTTCCGAATCCATTTAATCCTGAAACAACAATTGAGTTCTCAATTCAACAAAAATCTTACATTGGGTTGTCAGTTTATAACATCAAAGGTCAAAAAATAAAAACTTTAGCTCACAATGAATTTGATATTGGTTCTCATTCAATAATCTGGAACGGCGATGATGAATCGGGAAATTCTATAAGCTCAGGTTTATATCTCTACAAACTTATTGTGAATGGCAAAACAAAATCAGTGAAAAAATGTTTGCTTTTGAAATAAAAAAGATGCCACTAACAAAAGTGCCAGTGCTCTGAGTGTAAGAAAAGCAGGAAGAGCACCGCACACTCCAAACATTATACACCATAAAAGGAGTTGAATGAAAAAGTTTTGTTTCATAATAGTTTTAATGTTTACTTTTTTCTCAATTGCAAACGCAATTGAAGTAGGTGGTCATTTAACCGAAGACACAACTTGGTCACCTGAAAATAATCCTTACCTTGTCACTTCCGGTGTTTATGTAGATTCTGATGTTACTTTAACAATCCTACCAGGTACTATTGTTAAATTCTATTCTGATTATTACGATGATCTTGGAGATGATCAGTTTTACTTTCACAGTGGTGAAGAACCGATTGCAAAATTCATGCGGGTTGAGGGTAGAATAATTGCTGAAGGGACAGAACAAGATAGTATTATATTTACCAGGATGCAGGATGAGCAATATTATCATTGGGGCACAATCTATTTACCAGAAGGTGCAGATAGAAGCATCTTTAAACATTGTTTATTCGAGTTTTCTGCCTTTACTGGTTTTTCTCTTTCGGAACAACCACGTGCCGCTATTGCAATGTGGAATGGTTCTGCAATGATAGATAAGTGTGATTTTATTGATAATGATACTGCAATTTATATTCGAAATAATGTTACAGAAATTCAGATTACAAATAACTATTTTGATAATATTGATTATGGACATCCAAATATTATGAATCATTTTGGATATTTTATTTCAACATTTTATATTTATAATATTGATACTGGCTCTCCTTTAATTGCTGGTAATACTTTTGTGAATGGTACAGCAATTCGATCAAGTAAATCTATGTATTTTGTGAGTAACAACATTGATTCAGTTCTTTATAATCGTAAAGTTATCTATCTGTCATCAACCGATGGTATAAGTTATTTCTACAATAACTCATTCGGTAGCGCTTCAACAGGAATTAATTCATATTCTAATGGTTTAGATTATTTATACATCAGAAGTAATTATTTTGCTACTGAAGGTGGAGACGGTGTCAATATTGATGATGCTTATGTAGAGATAAGTAATAATTGTTTTGAGGGATGTGAGTTAGATACGGGTTATGATGCATTTGGCAAAATATTTAACAATAAAATTGATGAGGGTAAAGTATTTATTGGTGTTAATATAAGTTATTATAATAATATATTAACAAATTATAATGGGACAAGTTGCGCTTTGTCAGGATATAATGTACATAATCTCGGAAATATTATTGTTAATAATGAAACAGCTTTTAATAATAGTAGTGATACATTGCATACAAATAGTATTATATTACAAAATGAAGAATTATTCTGGGCACCAACACAAGATGGTACAGATACTTTCCGCAACTGCATAATAGACTTTGAGCTTGAATATCCGTTAATTGATGGTGGTGGAAATATCTGGGTTGATTCCCTGCAAGCTCAATCTATCTTTGAGGATATAGAAAATGGAGATTTTCATTTACTTGAAGGCAGTTTGGCAGTTGATGCAGGTTTTGATACTCTTGGTTACTATTATCCTTTCGATATGGATGACAATCACAGAATATGGGATGGAGACAACAACGGAACTGCAATTATCGATATTGGTCCATACGAATTTGGAGCACCTTCATTGGGTGGTATCGAAGGTTATACTTATAATCCAACTACCGGAAATCCGGTAGATTATGTTCTGCTTAAGATCAACAACCAACCGGGTAAATTCACTTTCACAGATGGCATCGGTAATTTTGAATATAGACTCCCTGCTGGTATTTATAATGTTTATGCAGAACGAGTTTTTTATGAAGATGTAATTGAATATCAAGTTGAAGTTATTGATGGTGAATTTACGCAATTAAATATTCAGATGTATGAGTCTGTCGATATTGATAATAATGAAATCATTCCCATGAAAGATAATTTAAATTTAACTAACTTCCCTAATCCCTTTAATCCTTCAACAACAATTTCTTTTTCAGTAACACAAAACTCCGATTTTGTGAATCTTGAAGTGTACAATATTAAAGGACAAAAGGTTAAAACACTGCTAAATGAAGAAATGCAAAACGGTAAACATACTACAGTTTGGTATGGTTTAGATTCCAATAATAAACCCGTAAGCTCTGGCATTTATCTTTATAAAATCAAAGTTGGTAATCAAGAATCAGTTAAACGGATGCTTTTGTTGAAATAGAAATCTTAAAGATTATGGTGTATAACAAAAGTGCCCACATTCAGATTGAAAGAGATGCAAGAAGAACGTGGCGCACTCGAAACATTATACACCATAAAAAATTTGGAAGGAGGAAAAGAGATGAAAGACCCATAAAGAAGCAAAAAAATATTGAAAAGTACTACACTCTGATGTAAAATGACCTTTACAACATTGAACTTTAATTTCGCAATATAGTAATCTTCTTATTTGAAAATATGATATTTTGATAAAACAAACACTGTTTAGATTCTTCTGATAGTGAGGTCCCATCCTAATTATTTGAATATAATACTTGCACTATTTCAAGGCTTTTTCTAATGATAAAACCAAAAAAGGAGGTTTTTTATGTTTCCTAAAAACATTAAATCAATACTGATAGTAACAATGTTACTCGTGATGGTTTTAAGTTCTGTGGTTTTGTATGCAGATTGCGATTATATGGCTATGCTTTCTAAAAATAATTTTCAAATTTCACAATTTCCTATCGAAACTGAATATTTTTTTCAGTTTCAAAAAGACAGATCAAGTGCTACTATTCAAGAAGATGGTTATGGTATTGTTTATTACAAAAATGGGCAATATACTATACCTTATGATCATTCAGATCCATTAAGTGAAACCAATCAAGCATATTATCTGTTTGGAGAATGGGATCATAGCTGGTATCAACATCACGGACCATCAGGTCAAACTGAATTTCCGCAACCCGAATTTCCAGGTTATTATTGGAATGACAGCAATTATCAATCTGAGCATCCATCAAAACCTGATTTTGATTGGATTGATATATCAGGGATAGGTACACAAGTTACTTTTACGCACAATGATCAGGCTTCAGGTCCATTTAATGTTGGATTTGACTTTGAATTCTATAGTGAAGTAGAGGATCAATTCATTATTAATCCCAATGGGTGGATTGGCTTTGGTGAGGATAATACTTCTTATAACACTGAATATGGCATTCCACATCCAGGTGCACCGAATTCAGCTATTTTTGGTTTTTGGGATGATCTTAATCCAATTAATAATAATCCAAATGGTATCCCCGGTGGTAATGTGTATTACCACTCCAATACAGATCGTCTTGTTGTTTGGTTTGATGACGTAGTTGAGTGGAGCAGTTCAGAACCAACAGAAATTTATAATTTCCAAATCATCCTATATTCTAATGGAAACATTAAAATTCAATACCAGTCAGTTCAAGGAACAACAAATTCAGGTACGATAGGAATTCAAAATGATACTGGATCTGACGGATTACAGGTTGTTGATAATGCTAATTTCACTATTAATGATAGCTATGTCGAAAATGAACTTGCAGTATTATTTTCTACAGAAGCATATCCTGAACCTCTCGATATTGCTGAGGAAAGAATTATGAATTCTGAAAACGAAGCAATCATTGTTTTAGGACATGACAGAAATCGAGCTTTTGAATCAAGATATGCTATAAGTCAACATCCTTTCAGATTTAGCTGGAATGATAAAACCTATACTTTCCAACATAATGGGGCACATGATTACAAAGAGGCAATGAAATATTATTGTCTACAGCATGACCCAAATTGGTTTGATGTATATCCTCTTAATTGGGAAATTTACGGAAGTACTATTGATGATCTCAATACAGTAAATGATACAGAGATTTTATTTCACTATATTATGGCTCATGTAATAGAATATGAAGGAGATGTTGTCGGTGGAATAATTAGTGCCCTTAATGAAACTGTTGTTTATTTTGATGAAAATGGGATTCAAATTACTCTTGATTTTCAAGAGTTATTTCAAGATGATAACACTAATCAGATAAATATTACTCTTTCAGATGGAGATGCACTTTATATTTTCAAAAATACTGCAAGTGAAAGCTCTTATAATCTTTCCTATAAAGATTATGGGAATGGTTTTGTAGGTGTAAAAACACAAGATATTATTTCTGGAGGAACACAGATTCCCCAGTATTCATTAGTAGAAATTCCACGCGATGGTGAGATTGTTACATATAATAATATCTTTAACCTTGATGCAAAACTATTTGCTTCCGGTGTAACTTGGACATCCTGTTCTCGACTCACCGAACAAGGCATCTATGAAGATGAGGAACCACCTTCAATATTTAATCAAATGTTTGAACAGGCTTATTATGATAATGGTGATCCTGGATTATTGCAAGAAACATCCAATTCTTTAGGAACAATAAATGAATTAGTTAAGATACTTGGGAAAAGAGACGGTGTTGATATGGAAATTGAACCTGACGAAGATGACTTTATCAATCATGATATTAACTTTGATAATATGCTTTTCCGTCACGAAGGATACAAAATAGAAGTTGCTGTAGGAGCTGATCCCACAGTATTGATTATAGATGGCAATCGTTTACCAGTTGATCACGTAATCGCAGGATCAATGGCATCTGGCGAATACCACTGGCTTGGATTCTGGATACCACGAACCCAGAATATGATCGAGTCTTTTGGTAATTTCTGGCAATATGTGGGAAAAGTAAAATCTGAAGATTGGTTCTATTCTCCGGCTAATAATCAAAGAGGTGGTGATCTTACATATCCAGTTGCAATAAGTGCAGAAGGTTTAACTTTGGAGTATGGAAAAGCATATCTGGTTTTGTTCAATGAACAGGTTGATAATTTTTATTGGACTGATA
>JAVCCD010000015.1 GCA_030765665.1 Candidatus Tenebribacter mawsonii
ATGAGTTATGCTTTTGATCTTGGTGTAAAAAATAAAGGTGTAGACTTCGGGCAAATCCTTGTTTCTCCTTATAATGGAGCTTTGAGTCTATACAATGGAATAGCTTCTTTAGGTGGATTCAGTAAAGCTAAATTATCTGAGTACAGCATTTTAGTAGACAAGCTCGATTTTGGACTTAACTTCCAAAATATCGGACCCAACATAACCTATATAAATGAATCACAGTCAGATCCACTTCCAATGAATTTCCGTATGGGATTTTCTTATAGAGTGTTAGAATCAAAATATAACAAGTTTTGCTTAAATGCAGACCTTAATAAGATGTTGGCTAACAGAGATCCTTTATACCAAAGAATATTTACTTCATGGACAGATGATTTTAAAGATGGAGATTTTGATAGTATTTCTGATTTCAATAACTCTATCGAGATAAAAGAAATAATTTGGGGTGCTGGTGCAGAATACACTTACCTTAATCTTCTTACCTTAAGATCTGGTTATTTATTAGATAGAGCTGGAGATATCAAAGGGTTCTCTTTTGGAGCAGGATTCCACTATACCTTTAACAAAACATATTTGATTAATATTGATTATGCCTTCCAGCCAGGTGGGGAACTTCAAGATTATAATCAGACCCTTTCTCTAAAACTAGAATTCTAAATTCTCTTAAGAAGTATGAAAAATATATTACTATCTGCTTTGATAGTTCTGGTATTAAACATACCAGGGCTATCTCATGCAAATAAATTTATAATCCGCAAGGATATTTCACCAACTGCTAAAGAACTTAAAATCCATCCTTTACAAGAGGTTCTTTCGGGTCCTAGAAATTCTAACAATATCAATAGTCGTAATTTCAACAAGGTACTTGTGCTGCTAATAGAATTTCAAGAAGATAGCCTTTCTACAACTACCGGTAATGGGAAGTTCCTGCAGGATGCCACTGGTTATACATTTCCTATTGCTAAGCCTCCACATAATCAAACTTATTTTGCCTTACAATTAGAAGCATTGAAATACTATTACAGTGCAGTAAGTTTTGGAGATTTTCAAGCAGAAGTAGACATCTTTCCGCAAGCTGTACCCGGAGAAGATTTTACAGGTTACACATTACAACATGATATGTCTTATTACAATCCAATTGGGGCTAGCCCGGAATTACAATTAGAACGATTTGAGGAGTATTTTTTAGATTGCTTCACAGAAGCAGATACAGATGAAAATATAGACTTCTCTCAATACGAACATTTCATATTTATCCATGCCGGATCAGATTGGCAGCATGATGTTCTGGGTGATTCACCTTCAGATATACCTTCATTCTATATTGTTGTGGGAGATGGTAAGGAAGCAATCGTTGATAATGGTTCTGTAATAATAAATCATGCCTGCAATGTTCCTGAAACCATAATTCAGGATTCAGAGACTATTGAATCCGGTAGCATTCCTGTCGTAACAAATTGGGGTGTTATCAATTCCGTGTTGGTTCATGAATTTGGACATTCTCTTGGTTTTGTGGATCTATACAACACAAGAAATTATACGCCACAAGTTGGATTTTACGATATTATGGATAGTGGCGGATCTACCGCAATACATTTTGGTATCGACGAGACTGGGAATGGACTAGCTGATATTTACTATGAAATTGAAGGGATTATCCCTGCATTACCTGGAGCCTGGTCACGCATGATTCCATTTGAAGATTCATATCGTGCACGCGGGATATTGAAAGATATTACTGAATTCAATTTTGATAGTGATATTACAGTTTTACCAGCTGAAAAGATGTTTGATGCAGCTGCAATTACAGATAGTTCAGCTTATTTCATCAAAGTTCAACTAACCGATACTGAATATCTATTAATAGAAAATAGACAAGTAGACCCAGATGGAGATGGTGGAGCTTACCCTTGGCTCTCTGCTGACGGCAGGGTAGTGCTCTATCCTACTTATCCCGATCCAAATACAAGTTTCGATCCAACTTATGAGTACGATTATCTGCTTCCTGGCTGGATCTCTGATAATTATTACAGTTATGGTGGTGGACTTCTCATCTGGCATATTGATGAAAAAATCCTTTATGAAAATAACAATTATGAAAATAATACTGTGAATGCCCGTCACTCTTCTCGAGCTGTAAAAATTATTGAAGCTGACGGATTGGATGATATTGGAAACACAAGCTCGATGTTCTGGAGAGGAACATCTTTCGAGCCTTTCTATAAGTATTACCCTGAATTTGATGAAGATGGCTGGTTTACCGGTTGGGACAACGATTACATATTAAATAACCACGGAGAATTAGAATTTATCGGAACGATCTTCAATGACCGTCTTAGCTCATCTACTAAACCTGCTTTAATGACAAATGACGGAGACCCATTCCTTTACTCGATCTATGACATAAGTAGTTGCTCTGTTGAATATGGTATGGAAAGAGTTATGTCATTCAAGTTTGGATCGGATCTTTTCGACTTTACGCAGAAAATAGCCGAGTATGATTCCATTAGAGCTCTTGGTTATATTGGCAACTCAAATGATTGGCCTACTTTTCCAATAGTTAATGAAGACGGAATTAACCTTATTTCTTATGTTAACGAAAGTTGGCAGGACACTCTTGATGTTAGTATAAGTTATAATTCAACTCCAACACAACCAATTATTAGTATTGATGAAGATGGGTATGATGATGATGAATATTATATTGTAAATAATTCTGAACTCTCTATTATCTCACCATTTATTAACGAAACCGAGAATTATCCTTCACCTCTTTCTGATGCTCCAATGTTCATTCCCAATTGGAATACACCTGTTCTTGTTGTTCCCACCCAAGAAACACTTTTTGTTGGTGATTATGAATACAATATTCAAAATGCAAAATGCATATATAATGGTGAACAATTAATTGTTGCAAGTAATAACGCCATTAACTTTCTTCCGGATCCTGAAGTGACAGGAATTTTAGGACAATCATTTGATATTGAAAATTATGATCAGAACTATATTCCAATATTTTATGATGATACAAATTCAAATTACGATTCAGTATTTTTACAGAATGAAGGTGGAGATATCTTCAGGATACAAAATCGTGAAATCGAAGAGATATTTAAACTGTCACCTTATACTTCAGAAAGACCTTCTCAACTTGCAATCGGTAATTTTCTTGATGATGGGCAGGTATATTTAACTTTTGGTGCCGGAGATCGTGTTTTTGCAATTACAATTGATGGAACTTTAGCACCAGGGTTTCCAGCATATTTAGATGATAAGATTATCAAGCCTGCTTCTTATCCCAGAATTATCACATTTGATGATGAAAAAGTAATTCTGTTTGAAGAAGAAGAGCTTGGATTTGTTGCAATAAATTGTGATGCTGAAATTAGTATTCAACATTCTTTCTTTTGGGAAAGTGTAAATACATTAGATCAATTTTATTGGGATGAAAATATCCAGCAATTACATTTCATTTATTCGGATGTTTCATCCAATCTTTACTCTTCATATCTAGAAAATATCGAGGATGATCCGATAATCTGGAGTGGATATAGAAATGATGGATACAATTCTTATTCAGGTTCAATTCTGTACCAACCGAGTCAAGATGATGCGCTTAAAGCCTTCTGTTTCCCAAATCCAACCAGAACAGGTGAAGTTAGGGTAAAAGTAAATAACGCTAAAGCTGACATAGATCTTAAGATCTTTGATATTGCTGGTAATATAGTTTGGAAAAACATAATTGCAAAAGCTGCTAATAATTCTCAGGATATCAGAATTGATACTTCCAAAATGTCTTCGGGTGTTTATTTTGGGATCGTATCTTCAGAAAATGAAAATAAAAAGATCTCATTTGCAATAATTAATTAAGGAGTAAATAATGAAAAAGTTTTTTACAGTTACACTCATATTAATAATATGTTCTGTTGCATTTGCACAGGAACTTAATAACGATATTATACAAATTAATTATGAAAAGAAATCATTGGCAAAAGCCATGATGCTTTCTTCACTCTTCCCCGGTGCAGGACAATTTTATGCGAATCGCAGAAGCAT
>JAVCCD010000316.1 GCA_030765665.1 Candidatus Tenebribacter mawsonii
ATTTCAAAAGCATACATTTTTTAACTGCTTCAATTTTACCATTCACTTTAAGCTTGTAAAGATAAACACCTGAACTAACTGTTTTGCTTAATTCATCTTCTCCATTCCAAGTAATTGAATGTTCACCTTTTAATAGTTGTTCATTAACAAGAGATTTAATCTTTTGCCCTTTTATATTAAAAATATCGATAGTCACAAAATCGGAATTTTGTGTTACAGAAAAACTGATTGTTGTTTCAGGATTGAAGGGATTTGGATAATTGGAAAGTGTGATCTCAGGTAGAGGGAGTTCATCTTCTGTAGAGCTGGGTACATAAGTGTATTCAAATAAACCAATGTTAGCCATTTCATTTGTAATAAGATAATTTATTCCCTCATGCTCTATCAAATTAATATTGTAAATATAATTTAAACCATTGAAAACTGCAATTGGTTCTGTACAATTCGGTCTATTCTCATAAACTCCAACTATATGGTTTAACTTTGAAAATATTAAATCATCTTCAATCTCAATACGTTCACCCCATTGTGGAGTGAAATACAATTCTGGTTGCAACGGGTCATTCAATTTGAAAATTTGTGCTATGCTAGAATGATATGGAACATTTGCTATCAGATATTCATCTTGATTATCCAGATATTTATTTACAGTAAAATCATAAATTTCATTTGCAATAAATGGTTCATTTTCATCTAAACCATCAATTACAAGTAAATTATAAATATCTTCACCATAAGTTGCATAAGCGATAGAATTAATTATAGTTAGACATTGAAAATCTGTTGGTAAATTAAATTCAAAAAGTT
The DNA here is from genome assembly GCA_030765665.1 of Candidatus Tenebribacter mawsonii. Classification (GTDB taxonomy): domain Bacteria; phylum Cloacimonadota; class Cloacimonadia; order Cloacimonadales; family TCS61; genus Tenebribacter; species Tenebribacter mawsonii. The sequence goes on from JAVCCD010000316.1 coordinate 808, forward strand.
GTACCGGCTCACCAGGTTCTGAAATTTCAAATTTCCAAAATATATTTGAAAAATAATCACATAAATAAAAAGAGTTAGGATCAGACTCATCAATATAGCAAAGAGGCCATGGATAATCGTAATTATTCATCGGTAGTGAATTCCTAAGAATTGGGTTTTCCAGATCAGTTATATCATATATTTCTAAAGAATATTCTTCAAAATCATTTAGTGCCATCCAACCACCATTTTTGTGAATCTTCAAATATTCTTTTCCATCAAACCATTTTCCCAAATTGACCGTGTTCAAAGGGTCCTCAACATCAAATAGATAATATCCTCTCATAATAGTACTCGTAATTAATTTATTTTCGTACATATCGCTAATGAGAAATCTTATATGGTCGTAATAACTATCTACATATTCGACATTATTATTTTCAATCTCATAATGCTGAATACCATCATTAGATGTCCCAACATAAATGTTGTTACTATAATAGTCACATGCCTGACCCCAGAATGTCATATTATGCTCTATCGTATCAACAAGAATTGGATTCGAAATGTCAGAAATATCAAGAAGACGCAAGAGAGAAGAATCAAATATCACTGCATTTTCATTCATCATAGCATATTGTTTATTCCCAGATAATATAGAATTCTCCGGTAGAGTATAGCGTGATAAATATTGCCAGTTAGTTTCATCGCTGATATCCCAAAAAGTTATATTCTTATAGTTTACTGCTGATAGGATAGTATCATTTTTTACTTTATAATGATCATAAACATAATTACCATCAGAATAAGCTGAAACATCTATAGACCCAATTATTTCAAATTCATCAGGAGGATTATATTGCTCTATATAAAATGTCAAACTATACTGTCTAACCAGCAAACTATCACTAACAATTCTATGATGATTTTCTGTAATAATTTGTCCTACGTAATCCATCTCAGGAATACTGTAAAAATGATAATACATCACCCCTATTTCTTCTTCCCAAGTCATTATTAAATAGTTACCAAACTTATTCATAGTGCCATAATAGTTTAATTCCGGATACTCTATTTGATCTACAATGACAGGATTATATACATCACTTATATCAATCTTGTTTATCTTTATATAATGATCAGCTATAATAAAAGAGCTATCATTACCACCCGATATAAGAAAACAATATTGATCCTTAATAATCATACTTCCGGATCTCGCAATAGTTAATATGGATAGTTTTGTAATGCTGCCATCTACATTAATTTCGTAGATCTCCAAACCATTATGACTTGAATAGTATAAATAATTATCTATCACTTGAATACTTTGTGAACCTGTGTTTCCTTGAGCGTAAGCTATCTCACCTAATTTAATTATTTCAAATTCCTGTGCAGTGAGATAAGTGAGAATGATTAAAATTAATAAGATGAAGATCATTTTTTTCATAATAGCTCCTATAATTAAATAAATTTATCAATATAAACTCGTTCCCAAGACAATCCGTCAATCGCCGGTCAGGCAGTTGCCTGATAGGAACGAGAAATATAAGCAGCACCGGCAGCATCCTGCCAGTGCTGATAATTCAACTAATGACCTGCCGGTGGGTCATCTGGTATCGAACCATTTCCACTAAGATCTACAGTAAGTGTAATAGAACCTGTTTCATAAGTAAAATTCTGTGAGTCAATATCCCTGATAATAACACCATTAACATATCTATGTGCATATACCGTTGCTGTATATCCATAACTATTGTTTAGTCCACTCAATATCTGAGTATTGCTAGAATTTTCTTCAATAAAAAAAATACCATGAGGAGGGATTCTTTCGATTAATATACCATTAGTACTTATTTCAAGATATGCTTGTCCATCATAATTTGTATCAATGTGAATTTGAAGTCCCATCAAACTTCCAGCTAAAAGCAGCATCGCTAAGATGCTTATGATTAATATTGTATTTCTACGCATTTTATTTTCTCCTTTATATAAAAGATTAAATTTCAATTATTTAATTAAACGGGAAATACTTTCAATTTTCATATCCACCTGCAAAACAAAATTATGCAGGTGGCATTGTCAAATAAATTTGTTTTTTCCTAATTGGAAGATACATACAATTTTAAAGTACATATCAATAATAAACCACATAAGTTACACCATCAATTGTAACCAGTTTTATGTTTGGTTCATCATTTTGGTAAATGATAGTGTATTCATAGTTTTCAAGATTGTCTGGTGA
>JAVCCD010000109.1 GCA_030765665.1 Candidatus Tenebribacter mawsonii
AAATCGATTTATTTTTTAAAACCAAATGTATTAATGAATTCTGAAACAACTATATTTGGCAGAAGAATGATAAATCAGACTTTATGGTTTGATATAATGGAAAAAAAACTTACATCTAAACTTGGTTATAAATTAGAGGAGACTCTTGATAGTCGATATAACGCAGAAACTTCCCAGAAAAATAATGAAACTTGGGATGCTGAATTAAGAATTCTAACTTTTAATAATACAAATTTAGAATTGCATTATGATCATTTAAAAGAAGAAGATTCACGTTATAATTCTCAGTTGGAGTTAGATCTAATTGAGATGGATTTACAAAACAGGATCTCTTCTGATCTTACCTTTAGAACTTCTGTTTCCTACTCTTTAGAAAACGGTAATGATAATGCAAATAATAACTCTTATACTATTAAGGCATTTGAACTTGAAGAATCAGCATCTTACTTCTATAAAAGGAAATACAGGTTTTATATTAAAGCCAGTTATAAGAGAAATGATCGTGATGGATCAGGATTTTTAAGTTTTTTGGTAGATAAAAAAGAAGGGAATATTTTTAAATGGGATATGACAATGGACTACCGTATGAGTAATTATACTTCACTTAATTTACAATATTCTGGCAATAGCTACCCTCAAGAAAAACAGGTTCATAAACTAAGTATGGAAGTTAAAGCAGAATTCTAAAATCTATTTTTTTAAAAGAATTTAAAAAATCCTGTTGACGTTGAAGATAGGTAATTCAAATTCTTTCAGTAGAAGTTGAAGAGGAAGATAAATGAAAAAGTATATTGAATTGTCGTTAAAAGAAACAATGGATAATTTTGCTACTTTCGCTAGGAATAAAGAGAACGTAAAAGTGATAAATGAAATTGCAGGCATTATTGCCCAAGGTTTTAAGAATGGTAAGAAAGTTCTTATTTGTGGTAATGGAGGAAGCTCTACAGATGCGATGCATTTTGCAGAAGAATTAACTGGAAAATTTCGTAATGAACGACCTGCACTCCCCGCGATCTCATTAACGGATGCTTCTCATATTACCTGCGTAGCAAATGATTATGGATATTCTGAAGTTTTTGCCAGAGGAGTAGAAGCTTATGGGAACGAAGGGGATATACTTATTGCAATTTCTACCAGTGGGAATTCTCAGAATATAATTAATGCTGTTTCAAGAGCTGCCGAGAAGAATATGGTAACTTTTGGTCTTCTGGGAAAAAATGGTGGTGATTTGAATAAAAAATGTGATCTCCAACTTATAGTTCCAGGAATCACAACTGACAGAATTCAGGAAATACATATCGCAGTACTTCACATAATTATTGAAATGATCGAGAGAATACTTTTTCCCAAAAATTATTTGGAATAATAAATGAAACTGGTAATTCAACGGGTAAAACAGGCTGGTGTAGAAGTTGATGGAAATGAGATCTCCAGTATTGGGAATGGACTTCTGATATTTATTGGAATATCTACAGATGATGATGGAAATAACATTGAGTGGCTGGTTAAAAAAACAATAGATTTAAGAATATTTGAAGATGAACAGAATAAGATGAATCTTTCTGTAAGAGATGTTGAGGGAGAAATTTTACTTGTTTCACAATTCACGCTTTATGGAAACTGTAAAAAGGGGCGTCGACCAGATTTCATGGAAGCTGCTAAACCTGAAAAAGCTGAGAAGTTATATCTTGAATTTGCTGAAGTACTTAAGCTAAACGGTATAATTCCTAAACTTGGAAAATTTGGTAAGCATATGAATATCAAATTGTTAAATGATGGTCCGGTTACCATGATATTGGAGAAGTAATGAAGAACATCATTTTTGATTTGGGTAAAGTGCTGGTTGATTACAACTTTGATGTTTTTTATAAAGCTTTAGAATACAAACCAGAAACGGAAACGTTGATGGAGTCAACAATTCCTGTTTTAGAATTTGAGTCAGGAAGGCTAACGAGAAACGAATTCTACTTTCAACTTAAAGATATTTATAAATTTGATTACAACATTGAAGAATTTGAAAAAATATGGTGCAGTGTTTTTACTGAAGTTACCGAACTAGTTGATTTTGCTAAAGAACTTAAAGAAAACCATAATATATACATTCTTTCTAATACCGATGAATTACATTTCAACAGTATATGGCAACAATTTCCTGAGTTACATTTTTTTGAGGATAATTTAATGTTGTCTTATGAATTGGACTCTGTGAAGCCACAGAAAAAGATCTATGAACGTGCCTTGAAAATGTTTGATCTAAAGCCAGAGGATTGTTTGTTTATTGATGATAAACAAGAAAATATTGTAAGTGCAGAAGAAATGGGGATCTCTGGAGTTTTATTTACAAATGCTGCAGAAACAAAAGAAAACATAAAAAAACATTTAGTTAGAAATAAAGGGAAATAAACAACATGATAAAATATGAGAAAATGATCTTGATAAGCATAAAAGAACAGAAATTATTATTGATCCAGGATAATTGCAAGATCGCTGAATACCCAATTTCAACATCGAAATTTGGTATTGGAAATAAAAAGGATAGCAACATGACACCTCTGGGTTATCATATAATAAAAGAAAAAATTGGTGATCGAGTTAATAAAAACTCAATATATAAAGATGGTAAGTTTATTGATGAAAAAGCAACTTTAGATAATAAAAAAGCTCTTTCAGAAGATTTAATAACAACTAGAATATTAAAATTGGAAGGAATGGAGAATGGGATTAATAAAGGTGGTGAGATAGATTCTTATAGTAGAGGAATCTGGATACATGGAACTCCAGCAGAAAATTATATTGGAACACCAGCTTCTCATGGTTGCATTAGAATGAAGAACGATGATGTCATTTTACTTTTCAACTCTGTACAAGTTGGTACTCCCGTAAATATTGAAATGAAAATTATTGCTAATATCCATGAAAAAGAAAATAGTTTGTATAATAGAGGGCATTCATTTAGATTAAAAGACAGACGGAAACAAGGTGTTCTAGATTCATCATTATGGAAGATGAATAACTCTGAGCGTCGTATTACTCTCGTTCCCAAAGCCCTCTTTGGGAACGCTCTAA
>JAVCCD010000158.1 GCA_030765665.1 Candidatus Tenebribacter mawsonii
AAAAACAATGGCAAAGAACCCATTAAGATGGATTAATAAATCCACTAAAAACTGGAACAGAATTGAGTCTGTTTTTTTGAACAAAAGAAAAGATCAAATTGAGGGACATCTTTCTTGACACATACCGGTAAAGAGAAATGATAAGAAGAAAGCTTGTTTATAACAAAACTTATAATCGAAGTGTGAAAAATGCTAATTCAATGAAGATTTATACTAGTTGTGGTAATATTCAAAATGATTAATATTCTTGAAATAATAGACATAACAAAAGTGCCCACAATAAGCAAGAAGAGAAGCAAGAAGAATCGTGGCAGCTGCCAAACATTAAAAAGGAAAATATAATCTATGAGTGAACAGAATTCCAGTAATTTTTTACATGGTGTTACTTTAGAGAACATCATGAATAGTTTAGTAGAATATTATGGTTGGGAGAAGTTAGGCAAACGTGTTAAGATTAAGTGCTTTAATATTGATCCATCTGTGAAATCCAGTCTTAAATTTCTCAGAAGAACACCTTGGGCGAGGAAAAAAGTTGAGGACATCTATATAAACATGAAAAAGAAAGAATTGTAATTTTTTTTAGTTTTTCATAGATTCATCTAATAATTTATTAACAATAGAATATACATCGGTTTTATTATCATAAGCCTCATCAATTATCTTTTCGATCTTCTCATTTTCCTTCACTAATTGATGAGTTCTTTCTAGCAACTTATTATGGATAATCTGTTTTAGTTCCATTTTATAACGTTTTTTGCGGTTAGCATCATAAAGTTTATTTTCTTGCAGATAAACATAATGTTGGTGAATAGCTTTTCCAAGATCTCCTATGCCTTTATTATCACGAGCAATCACTTTGCAAATAGGTGCTAACCGATCTTGAGTATTTCCGAGATTCTGCAGCATTTCAATTTCCAAAACAGTTCGTTCCACACCATCTTTGTCTGCTTTATTTACTACAAAAACATCGGCAATTTCCATTACACCGGCTTTTATTGCTTGAATCTCATCACCCATCCCGGGGATTAGGATCACAAGAGTTGTATCAACATTTTTAACAACTTCAACTTCCGATTGACCCACACCAACAGTTTCAATAAATATAAAATCACAGCCATAAGCATCTAATATTTTAACTGCATCTCCAGTTGCTGAGGAGATACCACCAAGATGCCCTCGTGAAGCCATACTTCTTATAAAAACATTTTCGTCTGTTGAGTGTTTTTGAAGTCTTATACGATCACCTAAAATTGCTCCTCCAGAGAATGGGCTGGTAGGATCTACAGCTATTACACCCACTTTAAAATTTTGTTTTCTTAAGTTAATTATGAGTTTATCGGCTAATGTGCTCTTCCCAACTCCTGGTGCTCCGGTTATTCCTATTACATAAGCGTTGCCTAAGTTAGGTGAAATGAGTTTAATTATTTTTTCATTTTCATACGAATTTTCGCATAATGAGATCAGTTTGGCAGTCGATACAGTATCGCCCTTTAATGTTTTTTCTACAAGACTTTCGATATTATATTTCTTCATAATTCCAAGCAGAAAGTATTTTAATTAATTTATTAAGATCATTCAAATAATCGCTCGTAACATCAACTTGCAGGAAGGGTTCACTTTTGTTGGGAGTTGTATAATTACACAATCCTTCAAATGATTCCAAAATATAACCCAGATAGATCAGCTCTTTTTTTGGAACATTCAACATTATTCGTATTGTTCCATCCTCTAAAGTTTTTCTATCTGCAACGGTAAATTTCATCACATCCTTAATTAAGCTTTCTTATAGAAGTGCGTATTGTAAAACTTCTTCGATAACATCAACCAAAATGATGTTCAAACCCTTCTTGATCTCTTCATTAACTTCAGTTAAAGAAGGTTCATTTTTTCTGGGAATTAGAACTGTCTTGATCTTTGCTCTTTTTGCAGCTATCAGCTTCTCAGCAAGTCCGCCTATTGGAAGCACATTACCCGAAAGTGTTATCTCACCTGTCATGGCAATACTATGTTTAACCTTTCTATTGGATAGGATTGAGATTATTGCAGTAACCAGAGTAACACCGGCAGAAGGTCCGTCTTTTGGAATTGCTCCTTCTGGTATATGTAGATGAAGATCACATTTTTTATAAAAGTCTTCATCAATATTGTATTTTGCAGCATGAAGTCTGGCATAACTGAAAGCCGCTTGAGCAGACTCCTGCATCACATCGCCCAATTGTCCAGTAAGTTTCAGGTTCCCCTTACCTTTCACCTTAACAACTTCTATCTGGAGTGTTTCACCACCAAACCTGGTCCAAGCGAGACCCGTAACCAACCCAACAGCATCTTTCCTATTAACTTCAGAGTAGAGGTGTTTAGGAACACCTAGGTATTCTTCCAGATCGGTGGGTTGTACAGAAACAAGTCCCTTTAATTTTCCTTCAACATGTTTTTTTGCTATTTTCCTCAAGATCGTAGCAATTTGTCTTTCCAGTCCGCGAACTCCAGCTTCTCTTGTATAAAGCTTGATAATTCTTTCTAAGGTTTTCTTAAGGTATCTAACTTTTACTTTCCCTTTCAGGTCGTGCTCTTTTATAACTTTAGGTACAAGATGTTTGGTTGCAATGTGTATCTTTTCATATGCAGTGTAACCAGGAATCTCAATAATTTCCATTCTATCCAGTAACGGTTGTGGAATAGAATTAAGTGTATTTGCTGTTGTTATAAATATCACTTGAGATAGATCATATTCAAAATCGAGATAATGATCACGGAAGGAATCATTTTGTTCCGGATCTAAAACTTCTAATAATGCAGATGCCGGATCACCACGAAAATCATGGCTCATTTTGTCTATCTCGTCCATCATAATAAGTGGATTTGTTGTTCCGGCTTTCTTCATGCTTTGAATTATCACACCAGGAAGTGCACCAACATATGTTCTACGATGCCCCCGAATCTCCGCCTCATCACGAACTCCACCTAAAGATAATCTCACAAATTTCCTATCCATTGCTCTTGCAATTGATTTACCTAGCGAGGTCTTCCCAACTCCGGGAGGCCCAACAAAGCACAAGATTTGTCCCTTCACTTTTTCTGCCAATTTAACCACCGCAAGATATTCCAGGATGCGTTCTTTAACTTTTACAAGTCCATAATGATCATCGTCCAGTATGTTTTGAGCAATGTTGAGATCAAAATCTCTCAATTTAGGATCATCCCAGGGAAGGTCTAAAATCCAATTTAAATAGGTGTGAGTTACAGAATATTCAGGAGAATAAGAATTCATATGAGCAAAACGTTCAAGTTCTCCTTCGGCCTTCTTCTTTGCCTGTTCACTTAAATTAATTTTTTCAATTTTCTTTTTAAATTCAAGTAATTCTGTTTTATCTTCTTTAGTTATCCCAAGTTCTTTATGGATAGCTTTTAGCTGTTCATTCAAATAATATTCACGTTGTAATTTACTAAGTTTGCTTTTTACAGTACCGTCAATTTTATACTCGAGTTTTAGAATTTGAATCTCTTCGATGACAATTCTATAAAGCTGAGAGATCGAATCGAACAGATCAGTTAATTCAAAAAGTTTCTGTTTTCTGCTAATATCAAGTTGGATATTAGACAGAGCATAGTAAAAAAATTCATCTGCATTCTCAGCATCACTTAATGGTATCATAGCTTCTTCCGGAATAGATTTATTAAGGTCTATATAGCTTTTAAATGCCTTGCGAAATGAACGCAACAATGCTTCACTTTCTAACTCATTTTCGGAAGACACTTTATCTTGAACTATATAATTAGCAGATAAATGCTTCTTCTTCCTACGATATTTTTCAATTAATACTCTTTTATCACCCTCTACGAGTAATCTCATATTTCCATCTGGAAGTTTCATTGTTTGTAAGATTGTACAGATAGTTCCATAACGGTAAAGATCCTTAGCTTTCGGATCTTCCTCAGTTACAGTTTCATACTTCTGAGTTACACATATTATCGTTTTATCCTTTATTAAAGCCATTTCTGCAGCGTGAATAGAAAGTTGTCTACCCACTAGAAGTGGTGTTATTGTATTGGGAGCCAAAAGTAAATTCCTTAAAGGAATTACAGGTAAAGTTCCCGAATTATTCTTATTTAATGATATATCTTTTTCAGCCATTTATCCTCCAACATTAATGTAGAAAAAAATTCCACATAATTAAGGTCAATAGTTATTTAAATAGACAGATCCTTGATCTGTCATTACAAAACTGTTTTATCTTCTTGAGAATTCGAAAGGATCAAAAAAATATCCAAAAGAAAAATAGTAATGATCTTCTTTATCCTCATCAATAGCGGCTCCAATTCTTAATGAACCTAAAAAAGTGTTGTATCCCAGTTTGATGCCAACAGCTTTAAAAAAATCATCTTCTGGAGTCCAGTAATCAATATCTCCAAGCTGTAACACATTTAATTGAACATCACAAAATATGTTTTTTAGTGGATTAAATCTCATTGCCAAAGTATTAATTTTGTATATTGCAGCACTTTTTTCCGCTGGATAAAGTCCCATAAAGCTATCAATCCCACCAATATAAAAAGGATCAAACTCTTCTTCTTTACTATCAAAGTAGGAGCCATATTCGAACTGATATTTTATGGAAAAAATGTTTCCAAATGGCATCAGCATTCTAAGTTTAGAATAAAATTTCTTATTTCCCAGTTCACTATATACACCTTCCCTGGCAGTAGATAGTTTTGCTAAGAACTGAACGCCACGCATTGGGAATACATAATCATTTAAGCTCTCATGATAGAGTTTGATACCTAACCCGGAAGAATAAAATTCACTATTTTCAAATTCACCGATATGCTTATATAATCTAGTTCTATAAGTATAACCGTAAAGCTCTGCCGCTATAGATTTTCTTGCGTAAAATCCTATGCCTGTAGTAGCACCGTATTCCAAAGAATACACACTGTTTGTTTTTGTATGATCTTCTCCATAAGAGTAAAGCCTCTGTTCTTTTACGTATGGAAAAGTTCTGAAATAGATTCCCCAATGTTTACCAAAATTCTTAACATAATCGGTGTTTAGTTCATTTTTCTCACCGATCTGTAAATTTACCAGCAACTTTGAATTATGCTGAATAAAATTATTCAATTCTAATGTTATTCCAACGTTAACTTTTTGGTCTGTACTCGAGGAAATTGCAAAACCAAGGCGTTTTCTATTCTCTTCCTTAACTTTAATTATAAGCTCATACTTTTCATTTTTATAATTAATTACAGGATAGATATATTTGAAATATTGCGAATTATACGCACCTCTTATTGCCTTAATAATTTCTCTTTTGGAATATGAAGTATCCTTTGTTAACCCAACATATTCTTTAATTTTTGCATTGCTGAGGTGTTCGTTGCCAATAACAGAGATCTTAGTAAAACTCAGATTGTTGGGAGAAGCATCTATAATTTTATTTTCACTTCTTTTTGGAAGCATTCTCAATTCTTCAAGATGCTTGCTTGCTTCTAATTCACCCTGATTGATGATACGTTTTCTGCTATTAAAATTGTAATTGGAAAGCTCTATTAATTCAGGTTTGATAATTATGTCACAAAGTTCAACAGATTTATTAACATTATCGGTCATACTAAAATTTATAGTTTGATCTAAAACTTTTATGAGATTGTTTAAATTCTCTTTAGGTCTTAAGTCAGAACTTAGTTGTAAGCCAATAATTATATCTGCTCCCATTTTTTGAACAACCTCAGAGGGTAAATTCGCCCTTATCCCGCCATCAATATAGAGTTCTCCATCTATTTTCATAGGTTGTAAAATAGAAGGAGCCGACATCGATGCTCGCATTACTTCATGCAGGTTACCACTATCAAAAACCTTCATCTTCCCCGTTCTAATATTTGTTGCAACACATTTATACTCTATCGGAAGTTTGCTAAAATCATTAATCTTTGAAGCTGAATAAGTATAATCAAAAAGCGTATTAATCAAATTTGAACCCGAAAACAAAGCTTCTGGAAGACCTGGTCGAAACTTATCATCAAGATCAAAGTAATAGTTCGCATAAGGCATCCATCTTTTCTGCCCGATATATAGATCTTCCCGTGAGACAACTTCATCAAAGATCTTATCAAAATCATTATTGAGAATCATCTCTTCGATCTCTATTGCCGAATATCCCATTGCATACAAGCCACCAATAACTGCACCCATACTTGTCCCTGCAATGTAATCGATCTTAATATCAAGTTCATCGATTACTTTGAGAATTCCAATATGTGCTAATCCACGAGAGCCGCCTCCGCTGAGAGCTAATCCAATTTTCTCTTCAGATTTTAAAGAAGCAGCGGCTAGTATCATTATTGCAATTACAAAATATTTACATTTCATATTTCAACCAAAAAGAGACGAGGTCTTTGCCTCGTCTCTTTATTATTTATACTACGGATATTGTGTTACTCTGTAACATCCAACTCTGTAGATTCCTCTTCAATAACTTCTTTTGTAGTTTCTTCATCAACTTTCTTCTCAATTACTTTATCCTCTTCTTTATCACTATACAATCCCTCGATCACAGGTGAATAAGCAACGATGAGACCTGCAAAGACAATACTCACCATACTCATTAATTTAATCAAGATATTAATTGATGGGCCAGAAGTATCTTTAAAAGGATCACCTACCGTATCACCAACAACTGTTGCTTTATGAATGTCAGAACCTTTACCACCATGTGCACCGGACTCAACATATTTTTTAGCATTATCCCAGGCTCCACCGGCATTATTCATCATAATTGCCATCACAAAACCTGTGGAAAGACTACCAGCTAAAAGACCAAGAACACCGGCAACACCCATCAAGAGTCCAATAATTATAGGAGATAATATTCCTAATAAAGCAGGTGCAACCATTTCTCTTTGAGCACCCTTTGTAGAAATTTCTACACACTTGGCATATTCAGGTTCAGCTTTCCCTTCCAGTATACCGGGAATCTCTCGGAATTGACGACGAACTTCCGCAACCATATCGCCAGCTGCTCTTCCAACAGCTTTCATTGTGAATGCAGCAAAAACAAAAGTAACCATAGATCCCATAAATATCCCGATCAGGAATTTTGGGTTCATCAGGTTAACAGAGTAGTAATTCATGAAATTTGCAATTGTCGCTTTAGAAGTTTCCACAGAGAAAATTTCACCATTTACCATTAAAATATTAATTACCTTATGTCCCGCTAAAAGTAATCCCGTCCTTACCTCTTCAAGATAAGCAGCAAGCAGTGCCATAGCTGTAAGTGCTGCGGAACCGATTGCAAAACCTTTTCCTGTTGCAGCTGTTGTATTGCCTACACTATCAAGTGCATCTGTTCTTTTTCTAACTTCTTCAGGAAGCTTACACATTTCAGCATTTCCGCCAGCATTATCTGCAATAGGTCCAAAGGCATCCATAGCCAATGTAACACCCAAAGTAGCCAGCATTCCAACGGCTCCAAAACCGATGCCATATAGTCCAAGTTCAGGAGTTGTAAAACCTTTACACACACTGAAAGCAGCCATAATAGCAATACCAATAATAATTACGGGAGCAGCTGTTGATTTCATTCCAACGGCTAAGCCATCAATAATAACTGTAGCAGGACCGAATTCACCCTGTTTGGCAATTCCCCTTGTCGGCTCGTAAGCATCAGAAGTAGAACGTTCAGTAAAGAATCCTATTAAAATACCTGCTAAAAGACCTATGACACTCGCCAGGAAAATCCCGAAAGAATATTCTGGTGGAAGCATTATTTTTGTTACAAAATAAGCAGCGATAGCAATTAGGATTGAACTGCCGTAAACACCTTTATTCAAGGCAAACATTAACTCTTTGGTTCCGGCACTTTCTTTAGTGGAAACCAAATAAATTCCAATAATTGATAGAAATGCACCTACACCAGCCAGAACCATTGGGGCTGTAACGAACTTGATAGCCCACATATCCATCAAAGCTGTTCCATGTCCAAAAAGCTGAGCAACAGCAGCCATTCCAAGAGCGGCAGTTGCCAAAATCGATCCAGCATACGATTCATAAAGATCGGCTCCCATTCCTGCTACATCACCCACATTATCACCCACATTATCAGCAATTGTTGCCGGATTACGAGGATCATCTTCAGGAATTCCTGCTTCAACTTTTCCAACCAGATCTGCTCCAACGTCAGCAGCTTTTGTATAAATTCCACCACCTAAACGAGCAAAAAGTGCCTGAGTGGAAGCACCCATCCCAAAACTAAGCATTATAACAGTAATTGTATGTAATGTCATTTCAGGATGTGTTTTACTCCATAGATTTAAAGCATAGAACCAAATAGAAATATCAATAAGAGCCAGGCCAACAACTACAAGACCCATCACTCCACCAGCTCGGAAAGCAACTTTTAGCCCTTTATTCAAGCTTATAGATGCACCTTGCGCAGTACGATTTGAAGCTAAGGTAGCTGTATTCATGCCAATCCACCCTGCCAGTCCACTGAAAAATCCCCCTGTTAAGAAAGCCCAAGGAATTAGGGGATGAAGAACTTTTAGCCCCCAAGCCATAATATTAAATACAATAAATGCTATTAAAAAGAAAATTCCCACACCTTTGTACTGTTGTTTGAGATAGGCAAAAGCGCCATCCCTAACATATTTCGCAATCTTCTGCATCTGTGCATTACCGGGATCTTCCTTCTTCACTCCCAGATAAAAAATAAATGCAAAAATTAATGCGGTAAACGCACCTAATGGTGCTATATACCAAATTCCTGGTACCATTAATGAACCTCCATTTTTTTATAAATAATTTATACTTAATTAGTTAAGTAATATCACTCTTTAATTTAAATTCTAAAATTAATTCAACAATCCTACTGTCAAGTTTCTTGTCAGCATAACTAAACAAGTTTTTATAAAGAGAGAATTTAGATAATGATAGCTAGTTTTATTATTAACTTTTTCTGCTATCTAATAATTTAAAAGTTTATTGTTATAATTATTTATTTGACATTAAAATCGAGGTTGAATCTACTACTTTTGGAAATAAAGAATAAAGGAAAATTATGAAATATCCGATCCGTTCATTAGAATTTAAAAAAAATAAATTATATCTGATCGATCAGAGATCTTTACCACAGAAATATGAAGAATTTATTTGCGTTAATTATAAAGATGTTGAATTCGCAATTACCGATATGGTTGTTAGAGGAGCTCCTGCAATAGGAGTAACGGCAGCATATGGAGTTGTTCTTGCCGCTCTTGAATTCCTTAAACTTCCCATAAAACAATTCTTGGAACAAATGCATTCTGCTTGCAATATTATTAATAAATCCCGTCCAACTGCTGTTAATCTGATGTGGGCAATAAAGCGCATGAGAACATTGTTAATTGATAGCGATACACCTGCAGAGATTTTGCGTAAATTGAAAGCAGAAGCAGATAAAATCGCAGATGAAGATATTAAAACAAATAAGAAAATGGGGCAATACGGGAATTCACTTATTCCCCAAAAAGCTACAATTCTCACTCACTGTAATACAGGAGCACTTGCTACTGTGGAATATGGAACAGCTCTAGGTGTTGTGCGTGCTGCAGTTGAAGCTGGAAAAGAAATATTCGTTTATGCGGATGAAACCAGACCTCGTTTGCAGGGAGCCAGACTTACTGCCTGGGAACTGGTTCAAGAGGGAATTCCAGCAAAACTAATTGCTGATAATGTTGCTGCTACTTTAATCCGTGATGGGAAGATCGATCTGATATTGGTAGGAGCAGACAGAATTGCTGTAAATGGTGATAGTGCTAATAAAATTGGGACTTTCATGCTTTCTGTTTTAGCAAAAGTTTATAATGTTCCATTCTATATTGTAGCACCGACTACAACGATCGATTTTGATATTGAAACTGGCAGTGAGATAGAAATTGAAGAGCGTTCTGCAAAAGAAGTAACGCATATAAATGGTGTACAGGTTGCTCCCGATACAATTGAAGTTTTCAATCCAGCTTTTGATGTTACTCCAAACGATAACATCACAGCCATAATTACAGAAAAAGGTATTATCAATAAACCATTTAAAGAAAATATATTAAAATTATAATAGAGGAGCTTATGTTATTTAAAGAAATTAGAAACGAAATTGCCAATTTAGGAAAGGAGATTGCAGCTTCTGGATTTAATCTGGGAACTTGGGGAAATATCTCTGCAAGAATTGATGAAAAGCAAATTGCAATTACACCATCAGGAATTGCTTATGAGACGATAACAGCCGAAGATATTGTTATTATTGATCTGATGGGAAATATTATAGAAGGTAACAAGAAACCATCTATTGAGCTTCCGCTGCATACTGAAATTTACAAAGCAAAAAACAAAGTAAACGCAATTATCCATACGCATAGCGTTTGCTGCACAGCTTTTGCAATTGCCAGAAAACCAATTCCTGCAGCTTGTGAAGATATGATCCAAATTGTAGGTGGGCAAGTTGAAGTTGCAGAATATTTTCTTCCCGGCTCAGAAGAATTAGCTAAGTCTACAGTAACTGCACTTGGTAATAAAAGTGCATGCATAATGGCAAATCATGGATTGCTCACTGCGGCAAGTAATTTAAATGAGGCATACAAGATAGCTCAAATAGTAGAGAAATCAGCTCAAGCTGTACTTTATGCTAAATCTCTAGGAGGAGTGGTTGAACTTTCTCAAGAAGATATTGATTTCATGCGTGATTTTTATTTGAATAAATACGGACAGAGATAAAGTGAAACTTAATAATCCTAATAATTCACTTAAAATGAAAGCTCTTTACTTTGATAAAAAACTGGAATTTAGAAAAGAATATCCTATTCCCGTTCCTACTGAGAATGAAGCCTTGATAAGAGTAACTTTAGCCGGGATATGCAATACAGATAAAGAGATAATGAACGGCTATGTTCCATTTACCGGCATTTTAGGACATGAATTTGTGGGCATTGTAACAGAATGTTCTCAATCGGAACTTATCGGAAAAAGAGTAGTTGGAGAAATAAATATTGGTTGCGGAGTTTGCTCTCTTTGTATAAATGAAATGCAAAACCATTGTCCACAAAGACAAGCACTGGGAATTCATGGGAAGGACGGAGTTTTTGCAGAATATGTTACTCTTCCAATAGAAAACATGCTTATTGTTCCTGATGAGATCAGTGATGAAGAAGCTGTTTTTGCTGAACCATTGGCAGCAGCTTTCAATATCTTACAGAATGTGGAAATTTCCAAACAAGATAAAGTGGTTATCATTGGTGATGGTAAGCTGGGACAATTGATCGCCAGAGCAGTTTCAACAACTTCCTGTGATCTAACTATGATCGGAAAGCATGAAAAAAAAATTGAACTTGCTCAACATTTTTGCAAAACAATGATATTAAATGAATCTGCTAAACTAGAAAACTATTTTGATGTTGTCATTGAATGTACAGGTAATGAATCAGCTTTACATTATGCAAGTCTTATTGTCCGAGCAAAGGGAACTATTGTATTAAAAAGTACTTATGCCGGCAATATCAAAAGCAATCCATCTTTTTGGGTTAGGAAGGAGATAAGGCTGATTGGTTCCCGTTGTGGTCCTTTTGCTCCAGCTTTGCAATTTATGCAGGGAAATAAAATAGATTTGACAAAATTAATCGATAAAATCTTTTTCATTGATGAATGGAAAAATGCATTTGAAGCTGCCTTTTTAAAAGGTGCTTTGAAAGTGCTGTTGAGATTTTAACCAAATAAAGGGAGGACAAATGAAAAAAGTATTTGTGACAATGTTGATTTTGGTATTTACCGTGTGTGTTTTTGCAGAAGTTAATGTAGCTATCGTATTTGCCACAGGCGGCTTGGGTGACAAATCATTTAATGATGCAGCGATGGAAGGAATGAAGATGGCTAAAGAGCAATATGCTATCGAATATGATTTTGCTGAACCTTCTGCAATTACAGAATATGAGACATATCTGGCTCAATTTGCTAATTCTAAGAAATATGATCTCATAATTTCAATAGGTTTTGATCAAGCTGATGCACTAACTAAAATTTCAGAGCGTTTTGCTGAACAAAATTTTGCTATTATCGATATGGTAGTAATGAACCCTAATGTGGCTTCCTACGTTTTTAAGGAACAAGAACGTGGATTCATGGTAGGATATGCTTCTGCACTTATGACAATTAAAACTGGTGATGTTAGAATTAATGAAGATAAGCTTGTAGGCGTTATTGGCGGAATGAAAATACCTCTAATTGATGCTAACATTGCTGGATTCATGACTGGTGTTAATTATGCTGATAATGGTGTGAAATCTATTCATTCTTATGTGAATCATTGGGCAGATCCTGCTAAAGGTAAGGAACTCACTCTCTCTATGTATGAGCAGGGCGCAGATGTTGTGTGGGGTGCTGCTGGTAGATCTGGTCTAGGTGTAATTAACGCTTCTAAAGAGAAGAATTTCTATTCGATCGGAGCAGATTCAGATCAAGGTTATCTTGCTCCCGAAAATGTACTTACGAATGGAATGAAACGTGTTGATAATACTGTAAAAATTGCTATCAAGGATGTAATTGACGGTAAATTTGAAGGTAAGATTTATTCACTCGGTCTTAAAGAAGATGCTTTAGGATATTCATTAAATCTTTTACCCGAAGATGTAATAGCTGAATTAGAAATTGCTAAGAAAAAGATCATAGCTGGAGAGATTGAGATACCAGCCACGATTGAAGAAGTTAAATAATTCAAAATACTGGGAACGGTTGAGAAATCGTTCCCTTTTTATTATTAAAAACACAAATTTTGAATATTATAGAATTTAAAAGTATAATAAAAAAATTCGGTGATTTTATTGCCAATGATAAAATTGACCTGATTATTAAGAAGGGTGAGATCCATTGTCTACTTGGCGAAAATGGTGCTGGTAAGACAACGCTTATGAATATCTTATTCGGGCTTTACAAACCCGAAGAAGGCAAAATATTCCTAAGAGAAAAACCCTGCAAGATCAATAATCCACATAAAGCTATAGAACTTGGTTTAGGTATGATACATCAGCATTTCATGTTGATTGATAGACTTACAACCACAGAAAACATTATTGTTGGCGAAGAGCCTTTAAAGAACGGCCTGGTTGATATGAAAAAAGCCAGAGAGCAGGTTAAACAAATCTCCGACAACTATCATCTTGCGATAAAAATAGACGAGAAAATTGAGAACATCTCTGTTGGTGAACAGCAGCGTGTAGAAATTCTGAAAGTTCTATTTAGGAAAGCAGAAATATTGATCTTTGATGAACCAACTGCCGTTCTAACTCCTCAGGAAGTTAATAATCTCTTCACTACTTTAAGGGAACTGAAAGCTGGTGGAAAAACTATTATTTTCATAACACATAAACTTGAAGAAACAATGAATATCTCAGACAGAGTGACTGTTTTACGAAAAGGAAAAGTGATCAGTACGGTAAATACTTGTGATACGAGTCCGAAAAAACTGGCAAGAATGATGGTCGGCCGTGAAGTGCTATTGAATGTAAATAAAGAAAAAGGAGACCTCGGTGATAAAGTTCTTGAAGTGAAAGACCTCTCTTTAATCGGAAAACATAAGAATATAATATTAAAAAATATCAATATCTCTATCCGCAAGGGAGAAATTGTAGGTCTTGCTGGAGTATCTGGGAATGGGCAATTGGAATTGGAAGAATGCCTTACCGGACTGCGAAAAGTGACAAGTGGAAAAATAATTCTGGGAGGAGATGAAATTACACACACTCCAACCCGCATCAGACGGAAAAAGGGATTCTCCCATATTCCTTCTGACTGCTTGAAAAGAGGTTTGGTTTCCACTTATGATCTAACAAAAAATATAATTCTGGGAAATCAGGATAGCTTTACTAAAAACGGATTTCTACAGCAAAATGATATTAATGAATACTGCAAAGAAGTTATTGAGAAATTTGATGTCCGCTGCCAATCACTGAACGAATCAGTTAATAATCTTTCGGGTGGGAATCAGCAGAAACTGGTGATAGGACGAGAGCTATCCACTAACCCAAAATTTATTCTGGCAGCTCAACCCACACGTGGTGTAGATGTGGGTGCGATAGAATTTATCCATAACAATATTCTGAAAATGAGAAAGCAAAAAAAAGCAATTCTCTTGATCTCTGCTGAATTGGAAGAACTTCTCTCCCTCGCCGATAGAATATTGGTAATTTACGAAGGAAAAATTGTTTCAGAAAAGAATAATTACACCAAAGAAGAACTTGGTCTGCTAATGGCTGGGAAAAAAGCTTCTGATGAAGAGATTCTGGAAACAGGGAATAGAATTCGAAATGATTAAAATATTTAAAAAGTATGAAAATTCTATCTATTCCTTTACTGCAATATTATTAGCATTTTTAGTTGGTTCTATTTTGATCCATCTTTCCGGATTCAGCGTAATAAAGGCTTATTCCGCCTTATTTGATGGAGCATTTGGAAATGTTTTCAATCTTACACAGACACTTATGAATACGATACCATTAATTTTCACAGGATTAGCTGTTGCTATTGGTTTTAAGTCGGGATTATTCAATATAGGCGGTGAAGGACAAATGTATCTTGGAGCTTTCGCAACTGCAATTGCAACCATTTATCTAAGTTTTCTTCCAGTGTATATTCTAATACCTCTCGTGCTGATAATTGGTGGGCTTGCCGGAAGTGCATGGGGTTTTGTGCCGGGATATTTAAAAGCTAAAACAGGTGCTCATGAAGTTGTTACTACAATTATGATGAACTATATTGGAATATTGATAACTAGTTACCTGCTACTGAAATATTTCAAAGAAGAAGGTCCAATACCTCAAACAGCTTTAATTCCTGAATCTGCCAGATTACCTGAATTAGTCGAATATTCCAGATTAACATGGGCTATTTTTATTGCTGTTTTTGTTATTATTATTATAGATATTTTTTTCAAACGCACAGAATTGGGTTATAAAATTCAAACTGTGGGTGAAAACCGTTCTGCAGCAGAATATGCAGGGATAAATTCTAATAAGATGATGGTGCTTTCTATGATGATAAGTGGATTTGTAGCAGGACTTGCTGGTTCTACAATAGTTATGGGCGTCCTTCACAGATTTATAACAAACTTTTCACCAGGATATGGATTCACAGGAATTGCTGTGGCTGTGTTAGGGAAAAACAAGCCTTGGGGTGTTTTATTCGCTGCCATTCTTTTCGGTGCTTTGCAAACCGGCGGAATTACAATGCAGCTTTTTGCCAAGATACCCATGGATTTAATAGTTATTATCCAAGGTCTGGTAATTCTTTTTGTAGCTGCACCGATATTAATAAAAAAACTCTTAAGGAAATAGAATATGCAGGAAATATTAGAAGTTATATTCAATATCAATACATTTTCTGCAGCGATCAGAATTTCGGTTCCATTAGTATTTGCAGCGATCGGTGGTGTATTTTCTGAACGAGCAGGAATAATAAATTTAGGTTTGGAAGGTATGCTTCTTACCGGCGCTTTTGCCGGTGTGTTGGGATCATATCTAACCAGTAATCCATATATAGGTATATTATTTGCAATTATGGCGGGAGCATTTATCGGCTTCATTTTTGCCCTATTCACTATTAAATTTGAAGCGAATCATGTGGTTGCCGGAGTTGGTTTAAATATTCTCATGTTAGGAATTACAACCTGGCTGATGCAGATACTCTGGGGTTCAAGGGGAACCTCCGTAAATGTAACAGGTTTAGGCGAGATAACTATTCCTATTCTATCTTCTATTCCTATTCTTGGAAAACTTTTCGGCTCTCATAATATATTGGTGTATGTAATGTTCATTATTGTAATTTTTTCTTGGATTATATTGTTTAAAACTCCATTTGGACTCAGATTAAGAGTTGTGGGCGAGAATCAGGAAGCTGCTGATACTCTGGGAATTAAATTACGAAAGATTCAGTACACAAGCCTAATATTTAGTGGAGTACTTTGCGGACTTGGCGGTGCATATCTTTCCCTAGGACAATTGAATTGGTTCAGTATGAATATGTCTGCCGGTAGAGGATACATGGCATTAGCAGCAAATATTTTTGGTGGGTGGAATCCATTGGGTGCATTCGGAGCCAGCTATCTATTTGCCTATACTGATGCGCTTCAAATGAGAATGCAAGCACTAAATCTCAATGTTCCCAATGAAATAATACAGATGATCCCTTACATCCTGACAATCCTCGTTCTGGCTGGGGCAATGATCCGTTCACGCCCTCCAGCAGGATTAGGGAAACACTATAAAACGAATAGGTAATCTATAACAATTCTTCAGAAAACTCTGTGGAGAAAAAATGAATAGAATAGTAATAATAACGTTCCTGTTGGTTGTAATAACAGCTATCCAAGCTGAGGAGCAAAAAATGAACAACATTTATGATTTCACAATGGAAGATATTAGCGGCAATGAAGTAAAATTAGAGGAATACAAAGGTAAAGTCATTCTGATAGTGAATACAGCCAGTAAGTGTGGATTTACTTATCAATATGAAGGCTTGGAAAAACTTTATGAAACCTATAAAGACAGCGGACTTGTTATCTTAGGGTTTCCTGCCAATAATTTTTTGAAGCAAGAACCTGGAAGTGATGAAGAGATAGCCAGTTTTTGCAGTTTAAATTATGGAGTAACTTTTCTTATGTTCAGCAAGATCTCTGTGAAAGGAAAAGATATCCATCCACTATACAAATATCTCACTTCCAAAGATGCAGATCATGAATTTGGTGGAAAGATAAGTTGGAATTTTAATAAGTTTCTGATTTCCAGAGATGGAAAGATCATCAATCGTTTTGGCTCAAAAGTAAAACCGGAAGATGAAAAAATTATTAACGCGATTAAAGAAGTTTTATAGGTGACGAGTTCAATATAATTTACTCTCCCTCTCCATCATCCTTTATTGATTTCTTTTTCTTTCTTGTCGTTGATAGCAGAAAACCAATAGCTATACCGAGAAGTAAAGTAATCGGAAATAGTATGAAGAGCGGAACCATCTCAAATTCCCAGAATAGTAAGTGGATTGAAACTTTTTCCAGATTTTGAAATAGAATAATTATAAATATCAGTAAAATAAACAAGACTATCATTGTTTTAATTTTCATAAGATAACTCTCCTTTTATTCTATAATCCCCGTACTTTTCAGTGTAAATCTATAAGCAAGGTTATTATTAAAGTAAATTAACTTCGATCAGCTTTGAGAACTTCCAGAAACGCTTCCTGCGGAACTTGCACAGAACCAATCTCTTTCATGCGTTTCTTTCCTTCTTTTTGTTTTTCTAATAACTTCTTTTTCCGGGTAATATCACCACCATAACATTTAGCTGTAACATTCTTACGTAGAGCATTGATAGTACTTCTGGCAATAATCTTGGCTCCAATACTTGCCTGCAAGGCTACTTTGAATTGCTGTTTAGGAATTACTTCTTTTAATTTTTCCGTTATGCTTTTTCCCCAGTTGAAGGCTTTATCTGCATGGCAAATAAAAGACATAGCGTCAACTCGCTCAGCATTGATCATCATATCTACTTTTACAACATCTGCCACTCTGAATTCTTTAAACGAATAATCTAAAGATGCATAACCACGACTAAGGGATTTAAGCCTGTCATAAAAATCAAAAATGATCTCAATTAACGGCATCTCATAATGAATTGATAATCTTTTTTCATCAATATACTGCATATCTTTTTGAATACCGCGACGTTCCTGAACTAAGTTCATAATATTCCCAACATAATCACTTGGAACAATTATCTCAATATCCATTATTGGTTCTTCAATATTTGCAATTCCTGCCGGATCTGGCATATCAACTGGATTATAGATAATTTTCTGTGTGCCATTTTCAAGATTTATCAGGAACTTCACACTTGGGGTTGTTGTGATTATTTGAACATCATATTCACGAGATAATCTTTCCTTAACAATTTCTAGATGCAACATACCTAAAAAACCACAGCGAAATCCAAAACCTAACGCAAGAGAACTTTCCGGTTCATAAGTAAGTGAAGCATCATTCAAGCTAAGTTTTCCAAGTGCATCTCTCAGATTTACATGATCATCCTTATCAAGAGGAAATACACCACTGTAGACCATAGGTTTCGGTTCTTCAAAACCGGGTAATGCATCTTTACAAGCATTCTCAGAATTTGTTATTGTGTCCCCAACCCTTGCATCAGAAATATTCTTAATATTTGCAATAATATAACCAACTTCACCTGTTTTAAGCCCTTTTGTTGGAATTTGCTTCAATCCTAAATAACCAATTTCTTCGATAGCGTACTCTTTGCTTGTTGAAAGTAATTTTACTGTATCACCTTTGTTTAACTTACCATCAAAGATCCTAACAAGAATTATCACGCCTCGATATTTATCGAAATAAGAGTCGAAGATTAAAGCTTTAGTTGGTTTATCCGGTGCACCTGTAGGATGTGGAATAGCATCAATAAGACCATCAATAAGTTCTTCCACACCAGCTCCAGTTTTTGCACTGATCTTATAAATATTTTCCTTTAGAACCCCAATGTTCTCCACAATATCGTGTTCAGTTCCTTCGACATCAGCTTTTGGTAAATCAATCTTGTTAATTACAGGAATAATCTCAAGATCATTTTCCATAGCCAAATACATGTTACTCATTGTTTGAGCTTCTATACCTTGAGAAGCATCAATAATTAATAATGCACCATCGCAAGAAGCAAGACTACGAGAAACTTCATAGGAGAAGTCTACATGTCCGGGAGTGTCAATCAAATTAAGGATGTATGTCTTTCCATTTTTTTTATATTCCATGCGGATTGCATGAGATTTTATTGTAATGCCGCGCTCTTTTTCCAACTCCATATCATCCAACACAAGAGCATCATGTGAGCCCATATCAACAACATTTGTAACTTCCAGCATTCTATCTGCAAGAGTTGATTTGCCGTGATCGATATGCGCAATAATACAAAAATTTCTTATCAAATCCTGTTTAGCTGACACCTTTATTTCCATCCTCAAAATTTAACTTTTACACGAATCAAAAACCTGCTATACCGCTCTAGTGTCAATCAATTCCTACATATGCAATACAGTAATAAATTTAAACTTGACGCACAAAGTGAATTTTTTATCTTTATTTCATAAGAAATAACTAAAAGGGTATTTTAATGATAGAAGTAATTCGTGATAAATGTGTAGGTTGTGAGCTTTGTTTAAAAGCTTGTGCATTTGATGCGATCGCAATTAATGATAAAATAGCTGAGATAGATTTAGACAAATGTACTCTGTGTGGGGCTTGCGTTAGTGCATGTCCATTTGATGCAATTATTATTAGAAAATTCGGTCAGCAAGCAATTGATAGAAGCCAATATAAAGATATTTGGGTTTTTGCTGAGCAAAAAAATAATGAAATAGCTCCTGTTGTTTTTGAGTTATTAGGCAAGGGAAGCGAGCTGGCAGAACAACGTGAATGTGATCTGATTGCTGTTCTTTTGGGACATAATGTTGAAGCACTTTCTAAAGACCTCATCGCCTACGGAGCTGATAAAGTTATTTTAGTTGATGATCCAAGATTGAAATATTTTCTAGATTTACCATATTCTAAAGCACTTACTGAATTAGCAAAGAAATACAAACCTGAGATCATACTTTCTGGCGCATCTGTGCTGGGTCGCTCATTTATTCCACGAGTTGCAGTTGAATTACATACAGGGTTAACCGCAGATTGTACAGGTTTAGAAATTGATCCAGATACAAATAACTTGATGCAAACACGCCCTGCTTTCGGTGGAAATATTCTAGCTACGATTGTAACACCAAATCATCTTCCACAAATGGCAACAGTTCGTCACAAAGTCATGGATCCGCTAGAAAAGGAGAATTCAAGAGAAGGAACTGTAATAAAAGAAGATATTGATTTCTCTGATTTGAAAGATGATACTAAGTTTTTGGAGTTTGTAAAAGATGAATCTCAGATGGTTAATCTTACTGAAGCAGACTTGGTTGTTGCGGGTGGAAGAGGATTAAAGAATAAAGATAATTTTGTAATTATTGAAGATCTCGCAAAGGCTATTAATGGTGCTGTAGGTGCTTCGAGAGCATCTGTTGACTCAGATTGGGCTTCCTATCCACATCAAGTAGGACAAACTGGAAAAACCATTAAGCCAAAGATCTATATTGCGGTAGGAATTTCCGGTGCAATTCAGCATTTAGCAGGTATGCAATCATCCGATTATATTATTGCGATAAATAAAGATCCCGATGCACCAATTTTTAAAGTTGCAGATCTTGGGTTAGTTGGAGATCTTTTTGAGATAGTTCCTAAGATAATTAAAAAAATGAAATAAAATGAATATTAAAGTTGATTCTTGTGTTTGTAATCCAGAGAAAATTCTGAGACATGTGAACATAAGTATCAACAGCACACTTCTTAAGAACAAAAATATCCAATTCGATTGTACAAATTCAATCGCATATCCCCCATTTATTAACAGTCATGATCATCTAATAAGCAATTGGTATCCTAAAGCAGGTTTCGGTAGAACATATCCAAATGTAAATATTTGGGTTGAGGATATGAAGAAAACCGATTCATTCTTAGAAAGAAACAAGGTTTGGATAAATGACGGTTCTTTTGATCTAACTGAAGAGGCAGCACATCAGATTGTGTTATTGGGGATTTACAAGAATTTATTTTCCGGATGCGTGGTTGTACAAGATCACATTCCGAAACAAAAAAAATCTTATTATGAAAATAACCCCATAGTTGTTCTTAAAAATTATACACAACATCATTCCCTTTCTATGGGCAATTGGTGGGGTGGATACAGTGCAGAAGAAGAATATGCAAAAGCTAATGGCAAAATTCCATTTATTATGCATCTTGGTGAAGGGATTGATGAACTTTCAAAAAAATGTTTCTCTAAATTAAAAGAACTGGAACTCCTCCAATCAAATACTCTGCTAATCCATGGGATAGCGCTGACTAAACAACAAATAAAAGAATGCGCTGAGGCTGGAACTTCAATTTGCTGGTGTCCCGAATCTAATTATTATCTGATTGGTGAAACACTTGATATAGATGCTTGTTTAGAGTTTAATGCAAATATTGTATTAGGAACCGACTCTACTATGTCGGGAGGAATTAATCTGTTAGAAGAGATTCGAGTTGCACATCAGAAATTCCCTCATATCCCTATGAAACAAATTTTTAAAATGATTACAACAAATCCTGTTAAAGCTCTCAAACTTCCTACCGAATATGGAGTAATTGACAAAAACACATCCAATCTACTTCTAATTAAAAAACATGATGAAGATCCGTTTAGAAATTTACTTGAAACCCAAATGGAAGATATTGAACTTATGATTCATCAAGGAATTCCAATATATGGTGATGTTAAGTTTCTAAGTGAATTCAATATAAGTGAAAATGACTATTATTTCTTTGGAGAAGATAGATTTGTGATTGGACATCCAGAGAAAATAACAGATTCAATTAATAAGAAACTTGGATATAAAAAAGATTTTCCATTCTTACCTTTTTAGATGTTAAACATATCAGAAATATTCTGTAGCATTCAAGGGGAATCAACATATGCAGGATTACCTTGTATATTCGTTCGTTTAGCGGGATGTAATTTACGTTGTGATTACTGTGACACGGTTTACAGTTATAAAAACGAGATTACACTTACAATTGATGATATAATTAAAAAAGTAAAAGAATACGCTCCTGTGAAATTGGTTGAGATAACAGGTGGCGAACCACTTATGCAACCTAAAGTTTGTCAACTAATTGAAACCTTGAACAATGATGGATATAAAATCCTTTTAGAAACGAATGGGTCGATCTCTTTAGAAAATATTCCGGAATATGTGATAAAGATTGTTGATGTAAAATGTCCGGGGAGTGGAGAAGAGAAGAGTTTCTCGCTGGAGAACCTTGAATGTATCAATCAAGAAAAAGATGAGATTAAGTTTGTGTTAACGGATAATTTTGATTATAACTGGGCTAAAGATTTTGTATTAAAGAGTAAACTTAACGATTATGAAATCCTCTTCTCACCTGTATCAGACAAGCTAAATCCACAGGATCTGGCAAAATGGATAATTGATGATAAACTTAATGTGCGAATGCAATTGCAGCTACATAAATTTATTTGGGATAAAAATAAAAGAGGAGTTTAAAGAAAACTTTTTTAATATAATCGTATCGAATAGATTCCCACTTCTGTGGGAATGAAAAAGAAACAATTGTTAGTTTTTGTTCGTTGCTATAGTTTTCAGCTTTTTAGCTCTTTCCAATTCTAGTAAATATTTTTCGAGATCATTTTTAATACATTCTTCAATTTTAATGGAAATGGTAACATCCGCTGCATAATCTACATTTTCAATTTCAGCATTAAACTGCTCGATCTTATATTTTAGTTGTTCAGCTAGATTATATCCACATGTAACTTTATATGAAAAAAGTTTAATTATTTTTTTTAGTGGTGCAATCTCAATTGCTGCTTCAACTGTTTCTCCATAAGCTTCAATTAATCCGCGTATTCCAAGTTTAACTCCACCAAAATAACGTGTTACTACTGCAACAACATTTGTCATATCGTGCTTCTTTAAAGCATTCAATATTGGTTGCCCTGCTGTACCAGAAGGTTCTCCAGCATCTGAGGAATGAAAAGTTTCTGCCTTCTCCCCCACAATATATGCCCAGCAATTATGATTCGCAGTTTTGTGTTTATCAGCAATTTTTGAAATATATTTTTTTGCATCCTGCATTGTTGTTACGTAATGCAAATGAGCAATGAAGGTTGATCGCTTAATTTTGAGTTCTTTTCCCCTATCTTTTGCAACTGAGTAATAGTACTTCATTTAATATCCAAACATCTTAAAACCTTGCGAAGGTAAAGAAAAGCAAGAAGGTTAATAACCATTCGCAAGATTAATATTCCAGCAATTTACGTAATTGCTCAGCGTCCATTTTTTTAACTACACTTTGTCCTTCTTCGATTATATTCTCAAACATCACTCTTTTATTCTGTTGCAGATCAAGGATCTTCTCTTCTATTGTCCCTTTTGTAATTATTTTATATACCATTACTTTTTTTGTTTGACCAATTCTGTGAGCTCTGTCAATTGCTTGATTCTCACCCATCGGATTCCACCAAGGATCAACAATAATTACCGTGTCAGCAGATGTGAGATTTAAACCATATCCACCTGTCTTCAAACTTATGAGGAAAGTTCTGATGTTATTGTTGTTATTAAAGTTATCTATTACTTTTTGTCTGTTCTTTGTAGATCCATCCATATATTCAAATGTAATATTTTCTTCTTTTAACATTTCTCTTAATATTTGTAACATTTTAACAAATTGACTGAAAATCAACAATTTTTTACCACCATCAACTGCATCAACAATGATTTCACGCAACAATTCAAGTTTACCGGAAAATTCAATATTCTCCTTCATATCCTTATCAACTAGGTGTGGATGATTACAGATTTGTCGCAGTTTAGTTAGAGCTGCCAAAATATGAAGATAACTTTTTCCAATATTTTCACCTTCCAAATATTTAGTTTTAACTTCTTCAAGAATTTGGAGATACATTTTTTCTTGAACCGGTGTGAGTTTGCAGAAGACTTGTTGCACTTGTTTATCAGGGAGCTCTATAAGAACATCCTGTTTTTTTCTTCTTAAAATAAATGGAGAAACAAGCATTTTTAATTTTTCATTACTTTCTTTCTGCAAAACAGAATCACTTTTATATTTATTAACAAAATTTTGCGATTTTGGTAGATATCCTGGCATCAAAAAATCAAAAATTGACCATAGCTCTACAGGATTATTCTCAATTGGAGTTCCCGAAAGTGCACAACGATGTTTCGCTTTTAACCTCTTTACAGCTTTCGTTCTTAAAGCTGAAGGATTTTTTATATGTTGAGCTTCATCTAGAATTATGTAGTCAAACTCAATTTCAGAAAGATCATCAATATCATTTTGAATTATGGAGTATGAAGCAAAAAGAAGATTCACGTTTAAATTATCCAAAATCTTTTTTCTCTCCTTTTGGCTTCCTTCATATAGAATATAGGAAAGACTTTTGTTAAATTTATTAATCTCTGCTGCCCAGTTAAAAAGAAGAGTTTTGGGGCAAATTACTAAAGACCTTGAATTAGCAGGAAGATCAGAGAGTATGGATATTGACTGAATGGTTTTTCCAAGACCCATATCATCTGCCAGAATTCCTGAAAGTCCAAATCTTTCTAACATTTTCATCCAATGATAACCTGCTTTTTGGTAACTTCTCATTACTGGTTTTAGTATTGAAGTAACTGATGTTCTCTCTTCTAATCTTCTTTTCAAAATTGCTGTAAACATCTCTTCCAGATACGCATCTCCTTCAATCCTGATACCTGTGTTAATTGTATTCAGCTGATATACATAAGGTAGATTATAAATTGAAAGTTTGAAAGCCTCACTTGGAGTTTTTTTGCTCTTACCAATTAATTTTTCAATTTCTAAGAAAGCACTTTTATTTTCAAAATATAGTAGTCTTCCATCTTCTAATTTCAGAAATTTTTCTTTTGTATCAAAAAATTGTTTTAACTCCTGATGAGTGAACTTAATATCTTTATAATTATATTCAACATCGTATTCAAACCAGTCGATTCTTTTTGTCTGCTTGGTTCTAATAACTGGCCTCAGATCGACCTTATAAACAAATTCTTTTTTCAATTCATCAGAAAGCTGAATATTCCACGTTGGATCTGCATGTTCAAAAACAATTTTTTTAAGTGAATCAATATTTTCTTGTCCCTCAAATATCAGCTGTGAATTTTCCTCCAAACGATGTGTTTGAGACTCTGGCAATTTTTCAACAAAACTTAAGATTTCATATTTAATTTGCGGTGGGATATAGAACCATGTTGCTTCCCCTTCTTGGTCATATCGCACTAGCTCAACCGGTAAACGAATTGCTGACATTGGTATTTCATTCCCATTGGAATAATCCAGAATCCCATTCAACACTATTCTCTCGCTTTCTTTAAATAAATTAAAGGTGATCGTAGGAGTGTTATGATGAACTTCTGGAATTTCTATATCTTCATCAATATCTAAGTAACATTTCATCAGTCCCAATTGTCTTGCTACGACAGAATATAAATATACCAGATCCGTCTGTTTCAAAACATATCCACCAGAAAATATTTTTTTGGAAACACTAACTTTGAAAGGTAGATTTATTGAGTGTACAACATTTCTAATGAAAATATAGGTGGTCTTATCGGAAAAAACAGCGGAGATCTGGTCTGCATTGGATAGTTTAAGAATATATTTGTCCGATTCGTATCTGCTTACCTGAAAATTCATGTGAAATTCATCATCAGAAAATTTAATATTATCACCCGTCTCTTTGATGAAAATTTTGTTTTGCATATTTTTTAGGATATTTATTATATTTATGAATTTGTGTTTATAAATTGTAAAAAATATTCCTTTACGACTGAAAGAGCATTTATTCTTATATAATAGTCTTAATAGTTCAAGTTCTTCAGAAGATAGTGCTTTCATCTGCTTTTCTGCTTGAGGTATTTGAACAATATCTTCTTCTTTGAAGTCACCATCTGCACAGATAGCGGAGATTATTCTAATTAGTAAAGGCTTGTAACTTTTTAAATTGAATCTTATCTTATCAGTCTTATTATTGTATATATCACTTATTTCTATCTTTGCATTCAATACAGTTCTTTGCCAAAATTCATTAAAATCCAAAAGACTTGTGTGGTAAGTTTGAACCGTACTCTTCTCTAAAATATCAGTAGAGAGAAAATTGTTAGCAAATTTAATTATAGAAAGGTAATGACGACACTCTTTATCATCACATTCTGAGCAAGAGTGATCAACGATCTCTTCACTTTTTTTATCATAGAGGATCTCCAATTTTGCCGAAAAGATGTATTTTTTAGCAGGAATTGCTTCAAACCTCAACACAACATTCTTGTTTTCATCAAGATAATCGGTGAAGACCAAGTCATCTTTCATTAATCTAATAAGTGAACTTTTAAAAAACCAAGAATTTGAGTGTTCATGATATTCTTTGCCAAATAATCTAGCCATAATCTCTCCAAATTGAGTTTATATAAATCAATCTGCTACATTAATTAGTTTGTTTATCAAGTCAAGTGATATAAA
>JAVCCD010000222.1 GCA_030765665.1 Candidatus Tenebribacter mawsonii
ATGAGCTTTATCTTCTTTCAATAATTTGTTATCAGTTGAATGAAAAACAATATCTTTTACTGTAATCACATCAGTAGAGACTCCAAACTCATGAAGATATTTTACTAACTTTGCAGGGCGTTGAACACCTGGTCCTCCTAACGGGGGATAAAAATAAGCAATTAATAATAATTTTTTCATTCATCTTCCACTGGTATGGTTTTTTGTTTAAGAACTACTTCAATTTTTGAATCCAATTTAATATTACAGAAATGAATTTCATTCCCTTCGATTTCTGCCTTGGCATGATTAACTTGAATTATTTCATAATTCCCAAAAACACTAATTGTAAATTTCTCGGTTTGAGCAGGGAAATAGAGATAAAATCTATCTTCACTATCAAAGATTTCGATACTTTCTCTCTTCTTCCACCATTGCGCAATTTGTTTGAAAGTTGCAATTAATACATTTTTTGGTCTGATCTCTTCAATAATATAATTAAGTAGTTCCTTATTGTAAATAATCTCATCGAAATTTGAAATTGAATAATTAAATGAGATAAATCCATTAGCAAGTTCAACCGATTCTATTAGGTGGTCTACGATTTCTTTTGCGTTTTCAAAAGGGATAACACTAGTGTTGGATAGCTTGAGATGTTCATCATATTGTACTATAGGTAGCTCTAGAGAATGCCATCCAAAGCTACTTCTCAGATCATTGCTGTGTGAACCATATTGATAAAATGGGAACCCTAAACCATTTATAAAACCGTCTTTTTGTTTAAACCCTACCGAAGAGTTATAAATGAATCCATTTTTCTTATGAAACTCATGTGTGATTCTAGGGTCATAACTAAAATTAATGTGCCGCACACCCATCAATTCATCATCAGTGATTTTAGATATTATTTTTTTTTGCTTATGAAGAATATCTTTTTTACCAGAATCAATCGAAGCAAATAGAGCAATTTCGTTACCTTTGGTATGATTTTTCATCAATTCTTTATGAACATCATCACTTTGGATTGAGTAGTCAAAATCTTTAATCGAATTCGATTCTGTCCCAAAGAAAAAAGTGCTGCTTATCTGATGCATGTTTTCTATTTGATCAATAACATCAAAGTTCCAATATTCTTCAATATTTGTTAAAAGATATTTCATTTTGCTTAAGAAATTTTTAAAGACATGCTTAACTTTGTAAAAAATAAAAATATCACTAAATGTACTACTGATCATCCTTCCAAAAGACCATTTTTGGAGTTTATCAACATTAAAAGAAAATGTAGCAGCAAAAACTTCTGCTGATGGCCAATATGCTTTTTTTACCAGAAAAGTAGAACCGTTCTTGTTTAAAGCATCTTTAATGCACCTTTCTATTAACCAAAGTAACATGTTCACATAAGGTTCCTGATGAAACTCTGTAAAGGGTATATCATCATCGGATAACCAACCATGATCATCTCTCTTTACGCCCTCAACTTCAATCGATGAATTTAGATTAAATAGAATATTACCAACAATATCAAATTTGTATACTCCATAGAACAAATCTTCCTTAAGGTAATACTGAATTGGGATATCTGTTTCATTATCTGAAATGATTGGTACTTTACGTTTTAGTTTTATTATTTTTGTTTTACTTTTTAACTTCTCAGGCGTTAGTTTTTTTGGATGTAGTAACTCATGTAGAACAGGAATATAAAATAGTATTTTGCCCATCGCAAGAATGTAAGCTTCTTTAACTGTAGGTTCGATTAATCCATAATAGAATAGTATATCATTTTTTTGTAACTGATCTAGTTTATGAATATATTTAAACTCATATCCAAGTGTATTGAAAATAAAATCAAAAGAAAATTTGATCTTGTTTTCAAATCTCTTCAGCTTACTATCTACGTATATTGCTATCATCAAACCTCAATTACAGTTTCTTTGGATATCCAGATAGGAGATTACACTCATTTCTGTCAACTTGCATATTAAGTAATCTTAATAGAATATTAAGGAGTAACTATAACTTAAATAAGTTAAGTCCCATATTTTCATCGAAATATCTTTCCATATTTCCTTCATATTCTTCGATTATAACTTCACATGTTGCACTTACCATTGCTTTGTTAAGATGACCGCCAAAAGCCCTATAATCACTATCAGAAAGAGTGATGTGCAAATGTAAATATGGTTTATCTTCTCCCGAAGAAATATTCCCAGCAATTGATAAAATTTCAAAAGTACCTTTAATAATTTTAGATTTATACTCTTTTGTTATTGAATCAAATATGCCTATTTCCACTTCGTTTGCAGCACCAATTGCAGAAATTTTCCCTAAATGAATCAACTTGTTTTTACAGAATTTGGTAAGGATACTAACAATTTCTTCTCCTTTGTCAACTCGAATAAAATGCTTGTTCCCATATTGAATGGACTTCATAAAATTTTCCTCCATTTTCCAAATTGATTACACAAAATAATTGCGATATTCTTTGTCTAATATAATTTGCAGATTAATGATGACGTACCTTATAATACTGAATTTTGTTTGACACATAAACCCCTAAAAAAGAATTGTTACATTAGATATATAAAATGAAGTTAATATCTAAATCTTATATTTAAAATAACATAGGGAGAAATAAAATGAGTACAAAACGCGTTTATACTTTTGGAAATGGAAAAGCTGAAGGTAAAACAGAAATGAAGAACCTTCTCGGTGGTAAGGGTGCAAATCTTGCTGAAATGAACTTGATTGGTGTTCCAGTTCCTGCAGGTTTTACTATAACAACGGAAGTATGTGCAGAGTGGATTAAACTTGGTGCAGAAAAAACAATAGAACTTCTTAAAGAAGAAATTGAAGCTGGAATAAAGAATACAGAAGGAATTTTAAATGCAAAATTTGGAGACAACAAAAATCCATTGTTGCTTTCAGTGCGTTCAGGAGCTCGTGTTTCTATGCCTGGTATGATGGATACAGTTCTTAATCTTGGCATGAATGATGATGCAGTTAAGGGTCTTGCGGAAAAATCTGGTAACCCTCGTTTCGCTTGGGATTCATATCGCAGATTCGTACAAATGTATGGTGATGTAGTTTTGGATATGAAACCCAAAACTAAAGTGGATATCGATCCTTTCGAAGAGATCATCGAAGAGATGAAAGAGAAAAGAGGCGTAGAAAACGATACAGAACTTACTGCGGATGACTTAAAAGAGCTTGTAACTAATTTCAAGAAAGCTGTAAAAGAAATGACTGGACATGATTTCCCTGATAACCCATGGGATCAGCTTTGGGGAGCTATTGGTGCAGTTTTTGGAAGTTGGAATAATCCTCGTGCAGATTATTATAGAATGATGAATAAAATTCCAAGTCATTGGGGAACGGCCGTGAACGTACAAGCTATGGTTTATGGAAATATGGGAAGTAATTCCGCAACAGGTGTTGCATTTACTAGAGATGCTGGAACCGGTGAAGACATATTTAATGGTGAATATCTCATAAATGCTCAAGGTGAAGATGTTGTTGCGGGAATCAGAACTCCTCAAGAGATCACTCATGAAGGAAGCAAAAGATGGGCAAAATTAGCTGGGGTTTCAGAAGAAGATCGTGCAAAAAAATATCCTTCTTTTGAAGAAGCGATGCCAGAACTTTACAAAGAACTAAATGAGATCGAGACAAAACTTGAAAATCATTATAAAGATATGCAGGATATTGAGTTTACTGTACAAGACGGGAAAATGTGGTTATTACAAACTCGTAACGGAAAGCGTACAGGGGCAGCAATGGTTAGAATGGCAATTGAAATGCTAGAAAATGGTTTTATAGATGAAAAAACTGCTTTAATGCGTGTTGAACCAAATAAATTAGATGAGCTTCTACATCCAGTATTTGACGGTTCTGCGATTAAAGAAGCTAAAGTTCTTGCTAAAGGTCTTCCTGCATCTCCAGGCGCAGCTACAGGTCAGCTCGTATTCTTCGCAGACGAAGCACACAAATATAAAAATTCAATCCTGGCACGCATCGAAACATCTCCAGAAGATTTGGAAGGTATGAACGTTGCTAACGGCATTCTTACTGCTCGTGGTGGAATGACATCTCACGCAGCTGTTGTGGCTCGTGGCATGGGTAAATGCTGTGTTTCAGGAGCAGGATCAGTTAGAATTAACTACAAAGAACGCGTTATGACAATTGACGGTGTTAAATACAACGAAGGTGACTTTGTTTCATTGAATGGATCAACTGGTGAAGTTTATGAAGGCAAGATAGCCACAATCGATCCTGAACTTTCAGGAAACTTCGGTAAACTTATGGATCTTTCCAACAAATTCACTCGCATGTACGTTAGAACAAATGCTGACACACCAAACGATGCTGTTGTAGCTCGTGAATTTGGTGCACAGGGTATTGGTCTTTGCCGTACAGAGCACATGTTCTTCGAAGGTGAAAAAATTAAAGCAATGCGTGAAATGATTCTGGCTGAAGATGAAGCTGGACGTCGTGAAGCACTTGCCAAACTTCTTCCATTCCAGCGTGAAGACTTTGAAGGTATCTTTAAAGCCATGACTGGATTCGGAGTTACTGTTCGTCTTCTAGACCCACCACTTCATGAATTCGTACCTCATAATGATGAAAATCAGCAAGAGTTAGCTGATGAAATGGGAATCACTTTAGAAGCAGTTAAAGCTAAAGTTGAATCTCTTCACGAATTCAATCCAATGCTTGGTCACCGTGGTTGCCGTTTAGGAAACACTTACCCAGAAATTACAGAGATGCAGGCTCGTGCAATTATCGAAGCTGCAATCAATGTGAAAGAAAATGGCTTTGATCCAAAACCTGAAATCATGGTTCCACTTATCGGAACTGTGGAAGAGTTCAGGCTTCAGGCTAAAATCATCAATGATACAGCTAAGAAGGTATTCGCTGAAACAGGTAAAACTGTTGAATACTTAGTTGGAACAATGATTGAAATCCCACGTGCAGCTTTAACAGCTGACCTTATTGGAAAAGAAGCCCAGTTCTTCAGTTTCGGAACAAACGACCTTACCCAGATGACTTTCGGTTATAGCCGTGACGATGCTGGTACATTCCTTCCTATCTACACCGAATTAGGCATCTTAAAAGATGATCCATTCCAGGTTCTAGATCAGCAAGGTGTTGGTCAGTTAGTGGAGATGGCTGCAACAAAAGGTCGCCTTTCGAATCCGAATCTTAAAGTTGGGATTTGTGGTGAGCATGGTGGAGAGCCAAAATCAGTAGCATTCTGCAACAAAGTTGGAATGGATTATGTAAGTTGTTCCCCTTACAGAGTACCTATAGCAAGATTAGCTGCAGCTCAGGCGGCACTTGAACAATAGAAATAGTTAAAACAAAAAAGCCTTCCAACTGTGGTTGGAAGGCTTTTTTTATTAAAATAATTTAATTTACTTTTCGTAAATACAATGAAAATATTGAACCTTTGGGTGTGTTATCTGCAATTAAAATTTGCCCACCCCAATTTTTTACAGATCTTTGTACAATATGTAATCCCAATCCAGAATGGCCTGTTATACCGTATTTAAAACCTTCATTAAAAATCTTGTGTTTTATAGCATCCGGTATGCCCTTTCCATAATCAATTACTTTTACTTCACAAGTTTTTCCTGAAGGTAAAATCTTAATATCAATTCTATCCGTTCCACTATGTACGACTGCATTCCTAATCAAATTATCTATAACCGAATTTAATGAATCATCAGCAAAGATTTTACACTTACCTTTCACGGAATATTCAATAGTATCATAGTTTTCTAAGATCTTTCTAAAATGTTTTCCAATATCATAAATGTTTAAGTTAGTTGATGAGATTAAAAACTCGTGCTCTCGCATTTTTGAAATGAGATCTGAGCTACTTTCAATATATTTTGCAGCGACATTTAAATTTTCATCATTCCGTTCTCTCTTAAAATTATTTATCGCGCTGTTAATTACAGCCAGATTGTTAGCAAGATCGTGTCTTAGGATTCTGTTAATAAGCCTGATCTGTTCTCTTTGTCGCCTGTTCTCTTCTTCAGATTTTTTTATTTTTGTGAAATCAATTAAAGATACAAAAATAACAGAATAATCTTTTTGATATTCTTTTGTTACAGACCACTGAAGATAAACATCAATTTCTTTGCCATCAACTGTCTTATTAACACACTCACCTTTATAATGTGTTTCTCCATTGGCTATACAAACAAGTTGCTCAATAAAAGTTCTTTGTGAGTCACTTGTAAATAGTGCTTGCAGATCAGTTAGAAGATCTTCTTTTGAATTTGCATTATACATCTCAATTGTCGCCTTATTTACATCTAATATTTTTATTAATCTTGAACATTTATCAACTTGTTCTGGGTTATTAGTAAAATACTCTTGAAAATCTGTTATACCTTTTGTACGTAATGACTCAATATACTTATAAACAGCAGAAAAATCTTCTTCCAAGATCGAGATTGGAGATTCATCAAAAAGATTTTTGTACCTGTCATCAGTTTTAAAAAATGCATTTTTTTCTGTTAAATTCATAAAAAACACCTAAAAAATATTATTAAAAGTTCGTTGCTTATGTTTACAGATTTTAAATTTGGGAATATGAATTACCTGTCAATTAGAAAATAAATTTTTATTTCATTTAATTATTTCAACAAGACA
Source organism: Candidatus Tenebribacter mawsonii (assembly GCA_030765665.1). Lineage (GTDB taxonomy): Bacteria > Cloacimonadota > Cloacimonadia > Cloacimonadales > TCS61 > Tenebribacter > Tenebribacter mawsonii. The sequence continues at coordinate 6,640 of JAVCCD010000222.1, forward strand.
CACTTTCTCACAGCCTTTTCTTCTCCATTCACTTTTAGCTTGAAAAAATAAACTCCTGAAGAGATAAGTTGGTTGTTATCGTCGGTACCGTTCCAAACAATACTGAATTTTGTTTCTCCTCGTCCTTCGATAAACTCAAGATGACACAAGCTCGGAGAAAGATTCTTCACTTTTTGACCTTTCAGATTGTACACTTCAAGATTCACAAAATCGGAGTTTTGTGTTACTGAAAAAGAGATTGTAGTCGTTGGATTAAACGGATTAGGATAATTAGTTAGATTGTAATCAGGCTTTAATAATAGGTCATCATCCACAGCTACAATTTCAGATACAAGTTTAATATCAGTAGAGTATAATCCAACTGTATATTCGCTTAATAAGTTTTCGTTAATATCAAAAACTTTAACTGTAAAATTCTGCCCCCATTGCCCACCAAGAACAAAAAGGTTATCATTATTAGAAGTTACCATTGTACCACCTGGAGAGAATGGATTTGAACTATCGTGATAGATCTCAAACGTATCTGCATCATAAGCATAAAGCGATGAACTAGAGCCATCAGCTACATAAACTGTATTATTTTGCATTAAAGCAAAATTACTTGTTACTCCGCCAATATCCAAAGTATTTGTAACTACATTAGATTCAGGGTTAATTATGCATATCTTACCAAATATTGCAACCCAATCTCCCCCACAACTCACGTGGATATTCCCATTAATTGCTGATAGAAATTGCGGATTAACTTCCGTTGGAATTGTTACCTCAACACTGAATGTAAGCAAATCAATAACACTAACAGAACAATTGGAATAACCGGTTCCGTAATCTGTATTTCCTACAAATAATTTACCATCCAAAATAGCCATTCCGGCAGGATTCCCACCAACAGAAATGGAACTTTCCACACTATCGGTATCAAGATTGATCTTATAAACTTTGTTAATCATCCCACCTGTAACATAAGCATAATTTTCATCAATAATAATATCATATGGATTAGAGGAGTTCTCAATATAAATATTCGTTATTGTACTACCTGTATTAATATTTACTTTCTGGATACTGTTATCTCCGGAATTCACTATATAAGCAAATTCATCTGTAAGTTCCACACGATTCGGTATCGAACCAAGAACACAAAACACTTCTTCCACATCACCGGTTTCAAAATCAATTCTGGATAAAGTTTCACTTCCCGAATTTACAACAAAACCAACTGTTCCCCACAAATTTAATGATATGAATATTATAAATATTACTAAACCTTTTCTCATTTTTTTATCTCCATTTATTTTTTTCTCTCGATCCTCCCGAAAGCATTCGGGATATTGTGATCATTAATGAATCCATTTTTCTATCTCGTTCAGGAGTGAACGATTTACAACTGACAGATCAATGATCTATCACTACATATATTTTGTTCTTTGCAAATTCACTTGTTCTCCCTCTCCTCTCGGGAGAGGGTTGGGGTGAGGTTTTACAATTTCCATTCAATCCCTATATTCACTTCCCAATTCATGCCAGGCTGTGGTATATGATCATAAATCTCATATAATTTGTTTAAAATATTATTAACTTTTATTGCAGGAGTGAATGTAAAATCTTTCCAGCCAAAATGATACTCTGCTCCAGCATCTAGCAGATCGTAAGCAGAAAGAAGGTGCTCTGTAGTAGACTGGAAGGGATTCGTCCATTGTTCACCAATAAGTTTATATATCACAGTCCCCATGAATTTCCCAGATTTAAGTCTCACATTTATATTGATTGAATAATCCGGGACATAAATGAGATTACTGCCATAATTCGGATCATTCTTAGATCTATTAATGGCTGAACTTTTGGAATAAATTGTTCTAATACTTAATAATTTATGTGGATTTAGGTTCAATTCAAAATCCCAGTTATCAATTTCAGCAGCAGAGAGATTTCGGGGTTTCCATTTTCCCCAAAAATCTCTATCCCAGATTATCATATCATCAATATCATCGTGACGATAAGTAACTTTAAATGAGTGAGCTAATAATTCTAATTTTGAGAAGATCTGCCAGTTAAGTGAACTCTCAGGTTTCAGAAGGGGATTACCGGACACATGAGTATCTCCTTTCCAAAAAAGACTATAGTAAGAAGGCAGAGTATAACCATTTGCCACATTCCCACCCAAGAATATCTTAAAATAATTTTCATAGGAAAACTCAGGTTCTATCTTCCAACTTGTGTGATCATTAAAATCCGTTGTGTTATCCCAACGGGTTGAAACAATTAAACTTGTTGTATAAGGAAAATGATTCTGTTTGAGTTGAGTTTTTCCAAAAACTGCATAATTATTTCTGTAGACTTTTTCAATAGATTGATCTGGATAATTCAGATCTGTATACTTAAAATCTTCGTAGCGATAATCTCCACCCCAATCAAAGTAAAAGACATCGCTTAAATATTCCGAATGCAATTTAACACCTCTGCTCTGCTGCTTGTTCCTGGCAAGTGTAGCCAACAAAGTGTACGTTGAGCAAGCTGACTCGAGACGAGTATTATCGTATAAAGATTTGTCGAGGGAATAGAAAAGATCAGCTTTTATTCTATAATCTTCAAGTCTCTTGGAATAACTAACAATATGCTTTTGCGATTGTCCTGTAAGTCTACTATCTTTGAAATATTCTAAAGATTCTATATTACCAGGAAGTTTCTTGAAGAAATCTTGAAAAAGTAATTTGTAAGATAACATTCCAAATGAATTTGAATAACCCAGACTTACGTTTGCATCATAAATGGATTTATCATTGTAATCTCTGGTTCTCAGTGTATCGGGATTTTCATCGGGAATATATTCAAAATCGTTGCGGGCAAAACTTTTCCTAATAAAAGCATAAAATTGTAAATTGGAATTTCCTGCTGATAAAGTTAATGAGTGTTTATCCAGACCGAACGAGCCTAAAGTATTACTGACGCTTGCCATGTATTTATTTTTTGCTCGTTTTGTATTAATGTTTATAATTCCACCCATGGAACCGGCTCCGCCAATGCTGCTGGAACTGCCCTTCACCACTTCAATACTTTCAATAATTTCAGCGGGAATTGTTGAGATATCAAATGCTATTCCTGTTTTGTTTAATGGAATGCCATCCAACATAACCAGTGTATGACG